>JAEWVL010000207.1 GCA_023396665.1 Spirochaetota bacterium | reverse complement strand
CAGGGTACGCCAAGAGGCGTGTGTAGATATAGACGTAAAAGAACCCATCAGGTGAGAGACCTGAAAACTCCCTTGCTTCTGTTCGGGAGTTAAGAAGTTCCGCTGTACAGGGAGGTAACGAACTGTGCAGAGTGCGGGATAACGAAGATGTGAGCCGTAACGAAAGTGAACTCTATTGAGCCTCGTTACAGAATCGATAGCGGCCAGACTGTCCTGTATGGTGAAGCCCGCTGTCTCATGCGGTAAAACAGAAGAGGAAACGGAATTCCGAGAGCATGAGAGCTATCCGGGGTTATTCGGAGACGGCGCGTGTCTTAAGGGTTGCACATGAACTTGGGAGATCCTTATCGCTGGAGCTGACGACTCCGGTTTGCATGGTCGGAAGGGAAGCCGACAGAATTGCGGATGGCGGTAAGGAAGTCGGATGAGCCCATAGTAGTGGTGATGGTGAAGACAACACAACTTCGCCGGAGCGAAGGGGCTCTGCTATGAAGGATACTTTCGAAGAAAGGAGTATGTTCAGATTGGAGATCAGCCTACGAAAGAACGAAAAGGTACGAGACTTTCAGAGGAAGTTATACCGAAAAGCCAAGCAGGAAAAGGGATTCAGGTTTTATGTATTGTACGACAAGATACGTCGACTGGATTTTCTGGCAGAGGCCTACAAAAGAGTGAAAGGAAACGGAGGAGCGCCGGGAGTAGATGGCGTCACCTTCAAGCAGATCGAAGAAAACGGACTGCTTGACTTTCTTGTGCAACTGCAGGATGAGCTGGAAAACAGGACGTATCATGTACAGCCGGTCAAACGGGTGTACATACCGAAAGCGAATGGGAAGATGAGGCCGCTAGGTATACCGACCATTCGGGACAGGGTCGTACAGATGTCATGCAAACTGGTGATTGAACCGATCTTTGAGGCGGATTTTGATGATGCTTCATACGGATTCAGACCGCAGCGCAAAGCTTCGGATGCAGTAGAAGCGATCAAAGAGAAGCTCAAAGAGGGTAAGAATGAAGTGCTGGATGCGGATTTGAGCCAGTATTTTGACACGATACCTCACGATAGATTACTGAAGCTCGTCGGACAACGGATCAGTGACAAGAATGTTCTTCATCTGATCAAGTTGTGGCTGAAAGCTCCGGTAATAGAGGACGGCAGAATAAGCGGGGGCAAAAAGAACAAGACCGGTACGCCACAGGGGGGAGTCATTTCCCCGTTGCTTGCGAACATATACCTGAATCTGGTAGATCAACTGGTGAGGAATCATAAAGCGTTCAGTGCGGTGGAAATCGTGCGATATGCTGATGATTTCGTACTGATGGGGCGCAGAATACAGGGCAGTGTGATAGAAGCACTGAACTATCTGCTCAAGCGTATGGGATTGCAGCTCAATGATGAAAAGAGTCGTCTGATAGATGCGCAAAAAGACTCTTTTGACTTTCTCGGATTTACTTTTCAGAGGAGAATAAGTATCTACAATTCCGATGAGAAGTATCTAAGTGTACACCCGAGCAAAAAGTCATTTCAGAAACTGGTCGCAGCTGTACGTGAAGAACTCATCAGATACCGGAACAGGAGTTCAGAAGATACTGTAAAGATGCTGAACCATAAACTGCGTGGATGGTTGAACTACT
The DNA here is from genome assembly GCA_023396665.1 of Spirochaetota bacterium. Lineage (GTDB taxonomy): Bacteria > Spirochaetota > UBA4802 > UBA4802 > JAFGJZ01 > JAEWVL01. Next base: position 22,707 of record JAEWVL010000207.1, on the reverse strand, counting down.
TTACGATACCGGAAGTAACCTATACGGGTATAACCCGAAGGAAATTACGGATGTATTTGCAAGACAGACTGTTTCGGCACCATAAGAGGAAAAGTCAACGATATCGATATGCCCGATGTCAAGGGATGTTCAGGAAGTGGATTGATACGTATGGATTGATCGACCCTGATACATATGGTATCAAGGACACTGTGAAAGCTTGAGACGAAATTCATAGGAAAGCCGTGTGCGGGAAAACCGCATGCACGGTTTGACGAGGGGCCCCGGTGAAACTCATTGAAGGGAATCCGGGGTCTACTCTACAAGCCCAGGCGAAACGCCTGACATGGATGTCAAATGAGGCGTTTCGCAAAGCGCATCGAAGCAATCGCCCATCGGGCGCAGCTAGCGTTCTGCACAGCAGCCCTCGGCGTTCGTACGGCATGGATGCCGATAGTCGGCGCGTACACGGATGTACAAGCGCCGATGAGAGCGGCCTTTTCTTGCGCACGTAAGGCACGATGCCGCAGGTGAGCCGGCGCGCAGGAAGCGCAAAAAGCCGACTCACACTTCTTTTGGCCGTTCAAAAGAAGTTGCAACGGTTTCGATTCTTTTCGCAAAAGAACCCTTACACTAAGAAAGAAACATCGCTAAAAGTACTTGTACACAACCACTAAAACTCAGCAAAAAAATTAAATCAACCTATTATTAATTATCATAGCACGATACAGTAAAAGAAGACTACATCCGTTATCCCCCCGCAAAAAACTTACACAAATTCATATTTGTATAAGTATCAAAAAGCCACGGAAGTATTTACGACCAACAGAATACAATTGAGCGGTTCCAAAAACTACTATCAGAAATTATTATACCATGCTTTATCATTGGGTTTTTGAGAACCGCCAGTTGAAAAGATTGTTTTTTGACTCCAATATACAGGAAGGAATCTTATAAAGATATACCGTGAAGGTTGAAGTTGCAAAACAACATTCAATAAGACCACCAATCATGATAATATGATGCCCCCATGGTATGCCGATAAAAAAAGGCTGTTCCGTTAATTTTGCAACAGCCTGTTGCAAAATTGCTGACTCATATTCTCTGGCAAAGCGAATCATGTATCCGATATTACGTTCAGAAAATCCCTTGATTTCAGGCAGTTCATTGCGAATGTCTTTTGAAAGACGGAGGATAAACGAAGAACCCCATCCCTCACGCTTCTGTTTCTCATGAATCAATTTGCCGATTTCATAATACATACGGATCATTTCCGCATTTATGGAAAACACCGCTTTTGTCTGAGCTGTTCTGAGTCTGGACTTAATCTCTGAAAGCAGATTGCCGTACAACGATACATCGTTCATCACTTACCCGTTTTTTTGCGAGCATGTACCCTCTGAGAACCTTGTTTATTGATGTTTGATAGCGGGGACTAAGCTTTTGAAAGAATGTGACAATATCCGAATCGAGACGCAGATTAACCGTGGTTTTTTTTGGTATTTCATGATCATCAAGAAAATCACCGGGTCGAATTGTTTCAAGCATCGAGGCCTGTACTCTGGTAATTTCCGGAATATCTGAAAAGTTTATATTTTTATCACTGATTTTTGCTAAACGCTCACCTCTGGTCTTCATAAAAAAGCCTCCTTTCCTGTCTACTTGCGGGGCGAGCCGAGATTATTTTTTTGTCGTTTGCCCGTAATAATCGGCGTATCTGTCGATAATCGTCTTGATCATGGACTGATAGGGTACCCCGATTTTTGATGCCCTGGTTTTGATAAACTGAACGCTTTCTTTCGTCAGAGACAATGTTATTTTAGTCTCTTCCTTTTTTTTCATCAGCTTTTCAGGCTCGGGAAGAAAATCATCAATTCGCTCAGAATCCATTATTGCATCAGACAAAGCTTTGGGTGCTGCCTTATACGTTTGCTTCTTCATATCTTTTTTTTCCTTCTCTCAAAAATCCGGCACCGATAATTCTAATAGTATCAGCACGTACGGTAAATCTTACAGTAAGCACTCTATCGTTTACCAAACCGAAACAGAAGTAACGTTTCTCACTTTCCGTTGAATGTTTAATGTCAGCCGTTATTACCCTGTTTTTATCAAAAAAAGCGTTTTGAGCCTCATAAAAAGAAACTCCGTGCTTACCCAGATTTTCAGTGTTTTTCTTATTATCCCATTCGAAATTCATACATATACTCATACATACATTTATATTGATGTCAAGCATTATCGCATACAAGTACCGGAAGAAGAGGTACTCCTTTACAATGCCAGGCATTCAGAGTTGAGAAATTAATAAGATATCATATTGATGTGTTAAATGAATAAAGCAGAGGTCTTTTGGATGACTCTGGTGTAAGCCAACTTCGTTTATCAAAACAGGCCCATTCTCACGTAATCAAATTCATCTCTCGGAAAGGGATCGCTCTCTTGCCCGTACGACACGATGTCGCAGGCGCGTCGCTTGTGTCATGGAAGGCACAATAAAGCGACGCGCAGCCTTCCATCTTTAAATCGCTGATAATTGAACACGATGTTCGAAAGTGGGCGTGAAACGCCGGAATAAGGTCCGCGTAGACGCCGCAGGCGTCAGCGGTAATAGTGAAAGAACAGCGAGCCGCCGCACAAGGATGTGCAGAAAAGCGGCTCGCATAGGTGACGCATGCATTGAGCACGATGCTCGAAAGGCGGTTTCTCGCGCACGGATGCGCGATGAAGAAACCGCCCGAAGGGAGCTTTGCCGGCAAATTCATCAAGCCTTACGCATGTCGCCTCATTGCGACTTCCTGTCGCAACGACATGCTTTTGAGCTTCCTGCTCAACGGTGGACCTGGGCGAATTCGTTACCTAAAAGAAGCTTTGATTCTATACAGTGTTCTTCGAATTTCACAACCACTTCTCCCATTCATTTTGAAAGATACAAGGGATATTGTAATTTCGGCTCACTCGAATTGTATGACCGGTGCCGCCTGATTCTATATCTTCAAGATCGACATAGAAGATTGCCGCTGCAGGGCGGGTGAACGTTTCGGTATACCCGAGTACTTTCATCGTATCGCGGACAAGATATTTGCTTTTTGCGTTGAGGGTGCTGTTTTTATGTCTGTTTCGAATCATGCTTTCATTCTTTGGCGTTGCCTGTATTGTCTGGTAGATAACTTCGTCCTCTTCGATAATTGAGAGATCTTCGGGGTATAGATATTTCGCGCCGGCGATCATCTCTTTTTTGCGGTGCCCGATGTAGGGAGCTACAATCTGTATGCGTGAAGGATCGACCCTATTTACGCCTTCTGTAAAGGCCCGGTCTGCGCCTTCGGCATTGCCCGATCTGAATATGATTGAGGGATATTCTTTCGCAAATTTTTCTGTCAGCTGCGCGGCCTTTACGGCATATTCTTGCGGGATGTTTCGTTTACCCTCTATAAGAATTACCGGAGCAGGGTGTGATTGAAGAAGAGATTTAAAATCTGATAGTGTCATATTGATATCCTTTTCATAATTAATTACTTGCCCTCACCCGCGCTACCGCGCGCCCTCTCCCAAAAGGGAGAGGGCTTTCCAGGCAAAATATTTTTCTATGTAAGCACCCCTTCGCCCGGGCTGCATGGGCGACCAGCCCTCTGGGAGAAGGGGCCGGGGGATGAGGGCACTTTAAAATATATCATTGAATCGTCATGCAAGATAGACCTTGAAGGTGGAAGTTAGAAAAATTTCTTTTCAGTTCTTTTAACATTTCGGAAAAACTGATGGTCAGTAAATCATTATTGACATATAATATACATTGTCATACATTATCACAATGATTACATGGGATGAAGAAAAAAACAGGATTCTTCTTGAAACACGAAGTGTATCTTTTGATGAGATTGTTAAGGCTATTGCTGAAGGTTATGCGATAGCGGATGCGCCTCATCCTAATCAGACCAAATATCCAAACCAGAGGGTTTTGACCGTAATACTGCACGACTATGTTCATCTTATTCCTTATGTGAAAGATGGAGAAGATATTTTCTTAAAAACAATAATTCCAAGCAGAAAAGAACAAAAGAAATTTGAGGCGAAAAATGATAAAAAAAAGAAAACCGAATAATCTAAGTTCAGAAGAACAGGAAATTCTTTCCGCTTACGAAAAAGGCACCTTGAAACAGGAGAGTGTTCCCGTTTCGATGATTAAGGCCGCCAGAGATTTGACAAGAAAAAACAAAAACATTAATATCCGAATCTCGGAAACGGATCTGGAATCGATAAAGCGGATTGCCGAAACAGAGGGGTTACCTTATCAAACGCTTATAGGCAGTGTTCTTCACAAATATGCGGCTACGTATCACAAATAGATTTTGTTTCCCTGTGACCCGATGCCTCTCATAACATTTTAGTAACACAAAACTCTGATATTATTTATTTTTACAACATATGCCGTGAAGGCATATGTTGGCGCATAAGAAAGCAGTATATTAAACACATTCACGACGTGATTTAGAAATCCAAATTGCAACGTCGATAAACAAATCGCTAAAAGGAGGCCGTATGTTGAAAAAGGTAGTGCATAGTTATCCTGTCGAAAACCTCAAAGAAAAACAGTTTCTTCATCTTCTCATCGATACAACGCAATTCAAAGGAACAATCGTCACTCTCTCGTCAAGATGCTTAAGTGTTCTGGTCGAATCGGAATACTTCAGCTATCGTGCCTGTTCTGCCTGTCTTCCGATATTTGGTATTCATGACAGCACCATTTTTGCAGATGAAACGGGGATTACCGAAAGGGGATTAGCCGTTGCGTTTTGCGTTCTTGAAGCCACCGCAAACGTAATGCTTTATTTTGGAAAAAACCGGAATGAGATTAAACAAGTATTCTATGAATTCTGTCAGATCATCGATCTTGAAATTCCGCCATCGGAAATACCTTCAGAAACTGAACTTCAAGCAGAGAAAACCCGTCTTCGCAAACTGTTCAAGGCAAAAGCAATAGGCCAAAACGAGTATATGGCAGAACTCAAACGGCTTCGCGGATATTCACAGATAAGATTTCACCGTTATTTTGAATTGGATAGTGCGATGAGAGAGTACTTTCAAAGCAAGACCGGATATTATATCTGTTCGGAATTATGCGATGAGATTATCAAGGGGCTTGCAAAGTAGCAAGCTTTTAAGACAAACATCGCTGCGCTCCGTTTGGAATAATGATGAAATGTGATTCTCTTTCGCTCTTCTCAATAAGGTAGTGCCGACTGCATTGAAGTCTGATACATATTTTTGCAGCGTGTACATATTTAACCTCTCTTTTGATTTTTCGGGGGGGGATAAAGTCCCGTATCCCCCCTTTAAAATCTTACGATGCAGCACAATTTATTTCTCAGGTTCTGTGCCGGAACCCATAGCAATAATTCTAATGTATATATTATAATGTACTATATACATAAATTATATTTAGAACCCTACCTTGTTACCTTCTTTCTCCGTTCTGTGGCGTGTTTCGTCGATGATGCGGGATATTACTTCATCAGCCGGAACATCTTTTCTGTCCGAGAATTTGTAAGCGTTGGCGACGGCGCGAAAATCGCCGAAGGTGAGCTCTTCGATTGAAAGCAGTCTCTGCAGATTATCGTTATCCGGTGTGCCGGTAAGGGTGCCGAAATATTTGATATAGACCGGAAGATAATCTTTTTGTCTGAGCGGCTTGAATTCGACCTTGAAATTGAAGCGGCGAAGTGCGGCCGAGTCGAGAAGCAGTTTCATGTTTGTCGCGCAGACAAGTATGCCCCTGAAGTTCTCCATTTGTGAGAGAAACTCGTTTGTCTGGCTTGTCTGCCATGAGGCGGATGCGCCGCTGCGCTCACTGAAAAACGTGTCCGCCTCATCGATGAACAGAATTTTGCCGTCTTTCTGCGCTTCTTTGAAGGCCTCCCGGATCAGCATTTCGGTAACGCCGACATAGGGATGCATAAGGTCGGAAGCACGTTTCAAAAGAATCTTCATTTTAATATGTGCGGCCAGGTATTTGACGAACTCGGTCTTGCCGGTGCCGGGAATGCCGTAGAGAAGAAGGTTTGCATTGTATTCTTCAGTTGCTTTTTCTTTTATCAGTTTGGCGATCTTTGTCAAGGGCGCAAGAAGCACATCGGCACGAATCGAGCTGTTGACAAAGTTGAGATTGTACTCACATGCGATATTGAAAAGTCTGCTCTTCTTATGGGGAAGGCCGGTGATAAGGCGCTCGTGCTGTTCGAGTATGCGTGCGGTGGTGTCTTTGATTTTCTGCGTATCTGTTTCGCCTTCGGCGATGATCCTTGATGCTGCGGAGCAGGCTGAGGCGATCCCCCCCGCGTTTACCTCGTACTCATTCGAATAGTACTCAATCGTATTGCTGTCGAGATGACGCGACAATGCGCTTTTGGCGACGATGTTATGCCATATCTTCTGACGCTCCGCCGAACCGAATTTGTCGAAGAAAAGGCTGAACGAGAAACGGCGCAGATGCGACTCTTCGACGTTTCCGGTGTAGTTGGATATCCAGATAATCTTCGCTTCTGAGCGGTCGAGAAGATCGTTGAGCCAGCCCTTGTCCTGATCGGGTGTTCTGAAAAAACCGGTGGTGTTCATCAAATAATCGGCCTCATCGACGATCAGCACATCATTGTCACTTACAATATTGAGAGATGCTTCGAGCGCAACCTGGCGGCCGTCGCGGCCTGATGACTGTTTTCGTGTGGCGACAAATATCGCACGTTTGCCTGCGGCCCTTGCAAGTGAGCGGGCGTATTCGGTCTTGCCGGTGCCGGCTACGCCGTGAAAAAGAATGTTTGTCGGCCCTGAAGTTTCAAGAAGCCGTAGACTTAACGCTGTGTTTTCTGGCTCAATAACGAATGATTTGAGAAGAAGGGGCTTGTCACGGTCGATTCTGACGAATGATTTCATCAGAGAATCTTTTTTTTGCAGACCGGAAACAAAATCGAGAATGCTGTCATCGATATCAAAGTCAAAACTGTTGCGCTGGCTGAAAGAATAATTCACAATGCCCGATGTTATAAGCCGGCTCCGGGAACCGAGATAGAAACTGACCCGTTTTTGTGAAAGACCTGTCGCGATTGAGGCGAGTTTGAGCTGTGTCGTTCCGTTTTGTCCAAACGAGTTTTTAGCCCGTTGAAATTCGTAATCGTCCGCCTCTATCGCAAGAATGTATTTCAGCAGGGACATTTCTTCGGGGTTGAGACCGAAAACGGATTGCAGTTCGCTTTCACGGCGTATTGAGGCTGACCTTTCATGTTCTGATACTTTTATCATGTCTTCAAGAATATCCTTCATGAATGTGCACAAAAACTGAGCGGTCCGGCGTTTCAATTTTGCGGGCAGGCCGTTATAAAATGAATGCCATGTGAAAGAACTTGTACCGATATCGTCCAGTTCTGTCAGACTTCGTTCAGTGTGGCGATAATCGCTGTCACTTCTTTCCCAGAAATCTGGACAGTCTGCGGTGAGCGTTTTGAAGCCGCTGACAAAGCGTGCTCCTTTTTGCTCGGTATTGATGAATTCATTGAAAATATCATCCATCGCTCTGCTGATAATAACATAACCTCTGTCGAAAAACCGGTAATAGTAAAGAATCGTAAGTTGTGTAATGGACAGTCCGTAATGGCGGTCATCGTTAATCAGTTTTTTCATGTTGTACCTCTCATCGATATATGATATTTTGATAATTCACCGGGTAGTTACATCCCTGAACACAAGGACTGTCTGAAATCAAACATTCAAACATACACCATCATGAAGTGAGAACATACGCCGTGACGGTGTACGTTGAGTATTTTGTCGTTTTTTCACCTTGACACCCGCCTTTCTGTTCGTATCTTTTATGAATGAAATCATTACGTGAATAGTACTGGATACAGCCGTAAAGACATATAGCGGGAAGACGGATGTTGCGATTACTTATCAAACGAGAGGAAACGATGAACAAGCAAGTACCCAAACCGACAACGCAGATCAATATTCTAAAACGCTATCTTCATATACTTGCGCTTGTGCAGAATAAAGCCGACACGCAAAACTGGAATAATCAGACACTTGCCGATATTCTCAGCCGTGAGGAAGATGAAGAGATCATCACCGACAGTGTGATGAACAGATGCACGGATGAATATATTCAGGGTGAGCTTGGACTTTTATTAACAAAGAAAAAAGGGGCTCGAAGATATACACTACAGGAACCAATAAAAGAGGAACTTCTTAATCAGCTGCTGAATGTCTATTCGGCTTTTGTAATAAAGGATATTCAGAAAGATCTGCTGCTTCAGTCTCTCGCAAAACAGCAGCCTGAAGTTTGTCTGTGGCTTCTGGCAAGGATTCATTTCGCGGCAATTGAAATGAAAGTTATTGAGTTCAGCTATACGAGCAATAACGCAAAAAAACAGAAGGTCGTTGCGCATCCCTATCACATCGTTCTGAAAAACAACAATCTCTATCTTGCCGCTTTGCGGGAATTTGACGGCAATGTATGTCTTTTTGTTCTTAACCGTATTCGCGATCTAAAGGTGAGAGACCTGATTTTCAGAGAAAGCATTCCCGATGTCAGCGAACTTTTCAAATATTCTATCGGATCGTTCATCTCGAAGAAGCGGCCGACAGAGGTGACAGTGAAATACAGAAAAGAGCTTCATAACAATTTTCTGGACTTTCTCGCCGGAATCGAAACCGATATCATAGAAGAATCAGCCGAGGACTATACCATACACTTTTCGATTTCAGATACGATGGCGCTATGCAAGCAGCTTTTTTTATACGGTGAAAAAGTGGAGATTGTGAAGCCTTCGAGTGTGAGAAAGGAAATGGTCGATATGCTTAAGAAGAGTTTGGAGGTTTATGGGGGGTAGTTATACTGTGAAGTGTCATTGAGATCACTCCGTTCCCGAAAGTGCGGCGATGAGAATCGTTCCCGTAGCGAGTGCCGCTCCGTAAAAGAACGCGAGAATTTTCAGGATATCGCCGATATAGCCCCCCCTGATGAGAGGCAGCGCGCTCAGAAGGGCCGCCGCGGCCGAAAGTGCCGCAGCCACGGCAAGAAGTCCGGCGTTTCGTTGCAGAAATATTGCGCGAAGAGTGCGTCTGGAAAAACCGAGAGCCGTCATGAGACGCCTTTGCGCCGCATCGTCGATCTGTGACGAACGTACGAGTAGGGCGAGTCCGATGAAACCGGGAATAAACGCGAGCATTGACATGGTCTGGAAAATCCGCAGATAGGTGTTTTCAAGTTCCATGAAAAGAGAAAGCGCGGCGGTAGTCGAGCGTATGCTTCCACCCCATGGAGCGAAGAGACGCCCGAGATAACGCCGCTCCCGTTCAGACGCCTCGCTGCCCGCGAGAAAAACCGAGGAATCGCTTATCTTGAAATTATTATACAGAAGTTTTCTGTCAGCATAGAGCATACCCTGAAGGCAGGTGTTGTTGGTAATCGCGATGATGGTGAAGCTGATCTGTTTTGACGCCGAAATGCGATAGACGATCCTGTCTCCGGGCGACAGCTTCAGGCTCCACTGCAGTACAGATGCGTCGACCGCTGCGGGAATGCTTCCGTCGGCAAGGGGTGAGGAGAGGCTCTTCCAGGCGATCTCTTCGCCACGTGGTGATTTTAAGGTGAATATTTTTTCACGATCCATGATTTCACCGTCGAAACCGAGAATTCCGGGCCTGCGCAAGTCATTCAAATTAAGACAGTTTGCCCGTTCTTTACCGTAAACGGTAAAGGGGATCAGCATTCGTCCGGTTGCGGGAAACCGGTCATCGGGTATGCCGCTCGCTGTTTCCACGATAAACGTCCGCCCGCCGGTCGGGGATTTGCTTTGTGCGGGGTCAAAGTTCATCAGCCGGCGGTTCGCGCTCACCGAAGCTGTAATAAAGAGCGACACTGCGGTGACAATGAGAATTGCCCGGTCACGAAGCGGAGTGCGCGCGCGAACCAGGAGTATGAACGAGAGCGCAGCTCCTAAAAGAAAAGTTCCCGAGAGAAAAAACAGAGCGCTTTCGACTGATCTGAAACGTGTCGCCGCCAGCGCTGTCGTTATACATGTGAGCAGGCAGGCGAGCGAACAAAGCGACAGCAGAATCTTTTTTTTGCGAGAAATTCCGGGAACAGCGAGCGCGATCTCCTTTGCGCTCATTCTCTGTAATCTTGAGTGGATCACCAGCGAAGAGACGACAATCACCGGCAATGTGCCGGCAATAAACGCTATCACGATAAGCCGGGGTGCGACGAAGAGGCTAAGCGCATCGGTGTGTACGATGCCGTACCATACAGTGCGAAGCGCCGCGAGAAGCAGATGCACCAGGGCGATACCAGCGACACTGCCGGCCGCACCGGGAATAATGATAAACGGCAGTATCTCGCGCAGGTAATGGAGCTGCATTTTTGTTGTGTGAAAGCCGATCGCACGCAAGACACCGGCTTCCGTTCTTCTGCTGCCGATAAACTGCAGTGCGGCAACCGCGTGCATAAAGAGCATGGCTGCAATAAGAAAAAAACTCATAGCAATGAAAAGCGCTGAAAAATCCACAGAGCCGCGTGAGGCGGCGATAAGTTCGTCGCGAAGGGGCACTATGCGGGCGCCGATACTCTGTGCGTCGAGCTTTGCAGCAAGAGCGTCTTCGACGCTCCGGAGCGAAAATTCAGAAGGTGCGCGGTAGATGACCGGGTCCGGACTGATGGCCCGCGCGCTTTCGCTGTCGAGTATGAGAAGCGGGCGCTTGCCGTGTCGCTTCCAGTCTGCTTCGACAGAGTCGCTCACCAGCGACAGGTCGATGGGAAGCGAGCTCTCCCATTCCCGGCAGCTTCGTCCCTCGTCAAGACCGGGAAAACCGGGAACCTCGTCGCGCCGGCTCAGAAGTTCGGCATCAGTCGCTATTGCATCGACGCTGATACGTTTTTTACGGCGGGTGAGCGATCCGTCGTCATTCGAAAAGACGAAGTAGTCCAGAGTGAGTTCTTTGCCCGGGCCTGCACCCGTTTCGCGTGCGAGAAGGGGGGATACCTTTACCTGTGTATCCCCGTCGGATGAGACAAAAAACAGGTAGGGCCGAATACCATCGCCGCTTTCAGCAGTATACAAAAAAGAAGAATAAATAGCTTCGCCCCCGGGAATAGCCTCGCGGGCGGCGCCAAGTATCGAAGGCGAAATGAAATAAGCTGCACTTCTGAGAAGCACGCCCTGCGGTGAAGGGCTGAGTGTCAGTCCGGCGTCGCCCGGCCTGATCGTGGCCTTCGGCAGAATGAACTCACCCGCAGCTTCTATCAGTACTCTGTTGGCGCGTCCCGCAACACCGGACAGTTCGCCAAGTTCATCCCGGTTGACATAGAAAAGCAGGGGCGGGCGCTGGGTGATCTCGATTTGAAAACGCCCCGGTCCGGTGTCTTCGAGTATGCGCGTGATGGTGAATTCGCGATCACTGAATTCAGGCAGACCGCGCGCCGCGGGTTGAAGAACCTCGCCGGAAGATGCACGCGGTATGCGCAGCACTACCCGCTCACCGTCGGTACAGCCAAGCAAAGCGGCGCTGTTTTTGTTGAGCCACAGCTCGCCGCGATGCGGGCAAGTTGCGGCAAAAGTATGATCTTTATAAAATGAGAGAAAGCCGCCATCGATGCCGCTTACAGTGAGTCCGCGTTCGGTGATGCCCCCGGATGTCGCCGAAATGAGGGGAAGCTCCAATATTGATGCGGCTCGCACACCTTTTGCGTTTGCTTCAATGCGACGGTCAAGATCGGCCAGAAAAGGGGTTGAGGCGGCGAGCAGGTGGGTGGCGCTGCCGATTTTACCGAGATTGTGGGCTGCGATACTCTTTCGAACCGAGTCGCCGGCGAGAAAATCGGCTGAGATCAGTGCAGAGGCTAGAAAGCCCGCCGCACCCAGAATGATCAGCTTTCTTGCGTAAAATCGGCGTGAAGCCCTGAGCAGACTGCATTCGCGCATCAGCAGACTACCCTGCCGTCTTTGAGATGCATCCGTCTCTGCATCAAAGAGGCCATCGCTTCAGAGTGGGTCACCATGAGAAGGGCACTGCCTTGTTCCCGCGTCAGTTCGATAAGAAGCCGGGCGACAGCGAGACTGTTTTCGCTGTCAAGGGCTCCGGTGGGCTCGTCGGCGAGCACGAGTTTCGGTCTGTTCATGAGCGCCCGGGCCGCTGCCACACGCTGCCGTTCGCCGGTCGACAGCTCTCCCGGATAGCGCTGCTGTTTACCGTCAAGAGAAACTCTCTCAAGCAGAAGATGCGCCCGTGATATCTGTTCAGGGCTACATTTTCTCATGTCGGGAGCCATGGCGCTTAACAGTACATTTTCAAGAACGTTCAGCTGGGGCAGAAGAAGGTGTTCCTGAAAGATGATGCCGAGTTCGCGGCTGCGGTAGCGGTCACAACGTGACTCGCTCCATTTCTCTGTCGCTTCACCTTCAAAAAAAATGGAACCCGAATCGGGGCGGTCAAGCAGGCCGCAGAGATTGAGCAGCGTGGTTTTGCCGCTGCCCGACGGGCCGAGGATGGCGACGCATTCTCCGCTTTCCACCTCAAAGCTTAACCCGCGCAGAACTTCCGCGATGATGAGACCCTCGCGGTTGGCATACGATCGTTTCAGCGCGTCGATTTTAAGCAGGGCTGTGCGTGTGTGTGTTGATGAACCGATCATTATTTTCTCTCCGTACGCATTTCCAGGCGAAAGATCATGATTTTACCCGTCGAAGTGCCGACGGCAAGCCAGGGCTCATGCCATGCCGCACCCAGCGAGGGAAGTCCGCCGAGCGGGTAAGAGAGAAGTTCGCCGCCATCTTCATGATCAAGAAGGTAAAGTGTGCCATCGGCGCCGGCGCTGATGATTCCGGCAGGGGTGTTGATTGCCTCAAAATCGACAGGACTTCCCCCTTCGAAATGCCAGCGTTCTGCGCCTGTTTTCGCATCAAGGGCGCTGATACGGCCGCGCTGATTCGCGTAGATGATTTTCCCGCCGGCGAGTGTCACGGGTGATCGTACGGGCGAGGCCGGTTCTGCCAGGTGAGTCCATAAGGTTCCATTCTGCAGTGACCAGGCGCAAATTTCACCTTCGTAAGCCGCATAGTAGATGATATCGCCTTTACCGGCGGCCGGTGTCGAAGGAATATAGGATGGACTCCTGGCCGCGGCGACGAGTCTGCCGCTGATGCGCTCAAGCACATAGAGCTTCGCGTCGCACGAACCGAACGCAAGATAATCGTCGAAGAGCAGGGCTTTTCCATTAATAAAATTTGTTGCGGAAAATTTCCATATTACAGAAAGATCTTCGGTTTTCAGTTTGTAGAGATTGTTGTCATAGCTGCCGGCGTAGAATGATTTTCCGTCGTTATCCGCACTGAGTCCTCCCTTTATCTGGCCGAAACCTCCGGCCTTTTTCAGAAGTCGCCCGTCTTTTGCGTCGATGGCGAGCAACTCACCCTCGAGTGATGCGGCATAGAGGCTGCCGTCAATCATCAGCGGTGCAGCCTCAAATGATACCTCGCTATTGAATCGCCAGAGCTCTTTGCCTTTTTCGATATCCCAGGCGATGATACTTCCATCTGTCGTGACGGCGTAAAGTGTCGTGTGCGTGCCGTCTTTTTCGATAAGGGGTGATGCGCTTACAGCGGAACCAGCCTGCAATTCTGCCTGAAGAATCAGCGAAGGATGCAGTTCCGGCTTGCTGCGAGGTTTGCCGCAGGAGAGGATTTCGAGCAGCAGGAGCGCTATTGCGAATGTATAAAAATTGTGCGATAATTTCATAAAGAAAATTCCTGTAAAGGTGTTAGCGGAATCTTATGCCCTTATCGAGCGTAAGATTCCGTAATAACATGTCTATCATAAATTGCAAAGCGCTGTGATGCCGTTTATTGCACCGCCTCCTTCGTTTTTGAATACACAAGTGCCGCTGTCGGGCAGACCTCAGCAAGAGCCTGTGCACTCTCTTTCAGGGGAGGGTTCAGGGGGTCGAAGATGAGACGTGTTGCGCCGCCCCGGCCGCAGAAATCAAGATGCGGACGGGGATCTAACTTCTGTGCTTCGGTGATACACAACGCGCAGCGCACACACTTCGCCGGTGAGTAGATCAGATCACCATGCCGTTCGATTTGCAGAAAATCGTCATTGAGAACAGTTTCACAGTGCCCGGCTTTAAATTTAAGCTCATCGGCGATTTGTTTTAATCGGCAATTTTGTGCGCTCTCACAGCCGCAGCGCAGACATAATTTGCCGCCGATCGGTGTCAGTTCACCCGTGTTTTCGGCAATAATTCTGCGGTTCTCTTCAAAAACGGCGAGTGTGGCTGTGTCTGGATTGCTGAGACGCGAGGGTGAGCTTTTCTTCTGTATACCGGACGGCCGTGACTCGATTACCGCTATCGTTTCTTCGGCGGCCACGCGGCCGTGATAAAAATCACGCGCTATTGTGCCGGAACAATGTATCTTCGTACAATCGACCACAGCGCTATAGTTCTCACAAATGGGGTCATCTTCCGCGATTTCATGTTCGATCAGTTCGGCTTTCGCGGCGGTGACCAGGCGCCCGATCTCTTCTTCGAGAAGACCCTCGGGAAGCGATGGCGCCTGCGTCTTTAGTGCTCCAGCCCAGCCGCTGCGGCTTGCGAGTGTGACAGTGTATCCGGCCGAGGCGGCATGCCACAGAGCTGCAAGCGCCGCGGCTCCTCCGCCGAGAATGAGAATAGACTTGTCTTCAGCCTGAGCGCCGATACGGGGTGAAATTTGTTCGGCCAAATATTTTTTTACCGTGCGAATTTCGAGAGCTTTACCGTCGGCCTCGATTTTTCTGCGGCAGCTTGATTCACAGGGGGCCTTGCATAAAAAATTGCTTACACGCGGCAGCGGGATTGCCGCATACAGCAGGGCTGCCGCATCCCCCCGCCGCCCCTCTTCTGCGAGTTGCACCATCAGATCAACGCGAAGCTGCGCCGGGCAGACAAGCGCACAGGGGGCGATGCAGTCGCCTCCGTGTTCAGCCAGGAGAAGTTCGAGCGATTTCATGCGCAATGAGTTTATCTCGTTGTCTTCTGTAATAATTTGCATACCAGGAGCCGCGGGATGTTCGCAGGCCGCAATGACAGTTCCTGTGCTCACGTCGCGCACGATGCACAGCAGGCACGAGGCTTTGTGTGAGCCCATACCGTCGCAGAGGTGGGGTATTCTGAGTCCTGCCATCGTTGCGGCTTCAAGAATGCTCATACCCGGAGCTGCGCTTACCGGCACACCATTAATCTTTATTTCAAATGACGACATGGACGGCTCCTTCGGGGCAGACTTTGCGGCAGGTGCCGCACTTCGTGCAAAGATCGGTGCGTATGACATGTTTCTGCCAGGGGGTGAAAGCAATTGCACCCGAGGGACAACTGCGGGCGCATAGCGTGCAGCCCGAGCATTCGTCGCCGATCTCAAACGTTGTGATTGAACGGCAGATACCGGCACGGCATTTGCCGGCGATATGCTCTTCATATTCTTCGCGAAAATTATTGAGTGTCGAAAGTACGGGATTCGCCGCCGCTCTGCCGAGCCCGCAGCGGGAGAGTTTGCGCATCGATGCGCCAAGTTCTTCTAATTTGTCCAGATCTTGTCTTTTGCCATCGCCTTCGGTGATTCGGGTGAGAATTTTTGTCATTTGCAGACTGCCCGCCCGGCAGATCACACAGCGTCCGCAGCTTTCATCCGCTGAAAATGCGGTGAAGTAGCGGGCCATCTCGACCATACAGTCACAATCGTCAAGAACGATGAGACCTCCTGAACCCATCATAGCCCCTGCCGCCTGCAGCGAATCGAAATCGACGCTCTTGTCGAGGGCATCGGCACCCAGGCACCCGCCCGAGGGTCCGCCGATCTGCACCGCCTTGAATGTACCGGGCGATGGAACACCGCCGCCGATCTGTTCGACTATGGTGCGCAGTGTCGTACCGAGGGGAACCTCGATAAGCCCGGGATGATTGATCTTGCCCGCGAGGGCGAAACTCTTGGTGCCGCGGTTTGCTCCCTGCCCGTGACGGCTAAAGTTTTCCGGTCCCTTGAGAAGCCCCGGAACCGAGGCGAAAGTTTCGACGTTGTTGATAATCGTCGGTTTTCCTCTGAAACCTGCCGCAGAGGGGTAGGGCGGCCGGGGACGGGGTATCCCCCTTTTTCCTTCGATTGACTCGAGAAGTGCGGTCTCTTCGCCGCAGACAAAGGCACCCGCGCCCTCGCGTACTGTAAAAGGAATTCTCAGTTCGGGAACTTCGGCTTCCGCTCCGATGATGCGCGCCGATTCAAGAAGCGCTATCGCCGCGCGTATGCGCTCAATCGCGAGCGGGTATTCGGCGCGGATATATACAAATGCCTCTTTTGCCTTTACCAGCCAGGCCGCGACTGCGATACCCTCGAGCACCCGAAGTGGAAGCGACTCGAGCAGCATCCGGTCCATGAAAGCGCCGGGATCTCCCTCGTCGCCGTTGCAGATGACGTATTTCTCGTCGCACTGGCAGTTGAAGGTGTGCAGCCACTTCTGCGAGGTGGGATAGCCCGCCCCGCCGCGGCCGCGAAGTCCCGCTGCGGCAAGCGTTTCGATTATCTGTTCTCGCCTGATCGTATCGCGGCAGAGCCCGAGAGCAGAGCCGCCGCCCTGTGCGCGCCAGCTGTCGAAATTCAGGGGGTCGAGCCGGTCACTATTGTCAAAAGTGAAGCGTATCTGGCGTTTAAATATGTCTTCGCCTTTGTCGTCGATACGGTTGTCATACAGGGCGGCGGCTTCATTGCCGCCGGTAAAGAGCCGGTCGATGAGTCTGTCAGAAAGTCTGGCAATGGGGTTTTGTCGCAGTAATCCCGTGTTTTCGAGATGAAGATCGATTATCCGGCAGGCGAGTCCGGGGCTGAGCCGTCCCCAGGCGGCCTCTTGCGAATTGCCGTGGGTGATGATTCTCATGAGTGGAGCCTGGTGTGACAGTCCCGTGCAGCCGGTGTTCTCAAGCATGAGGGGAAGTTTGTGCTTTGCGATGTGTGCGCTTACCGCTTCACGAATATCTTCAGAGCCGGCTGAACGGCAGCTGGTGCACGAGCAGATCTGAACGGTCGCAGTGATCGTATCTTTTGAGATGCTTGCCGGCAGAATGTGATGTTTTGTTTTTATTGAATCGAGAAAGGCGATCAGCACAGCCCCGACCTTCGAAGGATCGACCGGACCGAATATTTTATCGTCAATCTGAAGAGCCGGAGCGAGCATGCAGCAGCCCAGGCAGGAAACCTTCTCAATTGAGAAAAGCCGTGCGGCGTCACAGCTATGCCCCTCTGTAATTTTCAGTTCGCCGCGCAAAGCCTCGTACACCTGCAGGGCGCCTTTGAGGTGGCAGGCTGTACCGGTACACACTTTTATGCGATGTTGTGCAGGCTGCGCGAAATTAAAGTAAGTGTAAAAGGATGCGGTGCCCTTGACTTCGGTGAAATCGAGATCGAGACAGTCAGCAACTTCTCGCATCGCCTCGTCAGAGAGCCAGCCTGATTTTTTCTGCCGGCTGATCAGTTCCCCCAGCAGTTTTTCGCGATCGCTCATGGTTTTTCTCCCAGGGCGATGAGGCGTGTCGCCGTTCTTACGAAAAGTGTCGTGCCGTTCCATGCGGGAGTGGCTTCGACCGCCTCGCCGATCTGATTGATAATGGGCTGGGCGCTGTCGCCGCCCGCGGCGATGATCTGACTTGCGCCCGTGCGGTCAAAGAGTACGAGATAGTCTCCGATAAGAAGGGGGGATGCATACCATCCTTCGGGTTGATCGTATTCCCATAGTATCGTTCCCGTTTCACCGTCGACACAGTGCAGTATGCCGTAAGACGAAGGGATGAAAAGCCGGCCGTTTGCCGCGATCGGGCTTGCCACATCGGGGACAACAGCGATGTAGTCCCAGAGTTTTTCACCCTTGTTCAGATTGATGGCGATTACCGCATCAGCGGGGCTCACCGCGTAGAGTCTTCCCGCATCATATGCGGGAAGGGGAGTCACTTCGCCCTTGAGTAGTTCATTCTCCCAGATAAGCTCACCCGTGAGGGGGGCACTCACTGTCACCATTGAACTGCCCTGTGTCGCAAGCACAACAGCCTGACCCGTATCGATGAGCACAGGCGAAGACCAGGATGGTCCGGAGGGCCGATCGCTTTTGTATAGCTCGCTGCCTGTGGCGCAGTCGAGTGCGACAAGACGCGATGCGCCGCCGTGATCATATTGAAGAAAAAGTTTGTTCTGATAAACGCGCGGTGAAGACGCGTAACCGAAATCGATGATGATTTCTCCGGGTTCATATTTCCAGAGAAAATTTCCGTCGTGGCTGATCGCCGCGCAGACGCCTCCGGAGAAAACGGCGTAGACACCTCGTTCATCGGCAGCGGGGGTCGGTGCGGCGGCACCAGTCTGTTCGTCGGTGGCGGCGAGTGTCTCAAAACCGGCATCGGCGAGGGCGAAGCGCCAAAGTTGACGTCCGCTCTGCAATTCGTAGCAGCTCAGGTATCCCCGGTTCTGCGCATCTGCCGAGCTCAGGTAGATGTGATCATTCCATATAACGGGCGAACTGCGTCCCGCAGTGTCGAGCGTTGTTACCCAGAGAACATTTTCTCCTGTTGCAAGGTCCCATGAGAGCGGGGGTGTGCCGGCACTGCTCTCTCCGCCGCCGGCGCTACCGCGAAGACCGTTCCACTGATTCTGCGCGGCTTCTTTTACGGCGACATACACTTCGCCCAGAGCTTCGATTTTCTTGCAGGGGCAGATTTCTTTATCCCCCCCCCGGATAACAAAGGGTATAGTAATACCCGCATTGCCCGTGATATGAGCCTCGGCTATAAAGGACCCGACGCTACCCGCGATGGCAGCTGTAACTACAAGAGCAAGCGTTGCGTAAGCGGCGCGGCGTCCGAAGGGCAGTGCAGTGGTGGTCGGCGTCGTTTTGCTGCCGTCTTCGGGAAACAGGCTGATGAATTCGGGAGCACCCTGCGCTTTTTTTGGAAATCCGTAAAGAGCCATCAATGACTGCCATGAAAACAGAAATATTCCTGTTGATACTATCAGTACGAAACGTCCCCAGCGGAGAAATTCTATGCGCAGAAAAAGTGCCCGGCGAACCATCAGATGAAGTTCTCTGTATAACGCGGGATCTGCACCTTCCTCGACGCGCATGCGTTCGGCTTCGAGAAGCGGATTGTCGACGGCTATTTCTCCGCCTGACTGCGCAAGATTTAGCAGAAAAAGTGCAGACGATAACAGGGAGAATAGCAGCGAGAGTGCCATGATGATGAAAAGTATGCGTTTCACAGTGGCGCTGTATTTCATAAGATATCCTCGCCTGTTTTTTTTGTTTTAGCGCGCTTTAGCTGTTCTCTTGTACAGTTATGTATGCAGCGGGTACAGAGAAAACAATCTTTCTGAGAGATCGAGTGACCCGCTCTTTTGCGTCTGAACTCTGTCGAGGCAAGGCTTGCCGAGAAACACAGTCCGGCGAACGCTCCGCTCAGGGCCATGATAAGCGCAAACTTTTTTGTTATCTCTGCGGCATTTGTCGCGAGAGCTGCGGCATCTCCCGATGCTTCGAGAAAGGTGAGCGCTTCTATGGATGTGGTGTCACCGCGTTCGATCAGTGCGCTGAGGCGCACATCGGGATGCAGTGTGCTGACAGATTTTCCGAAATAGCCGCCGAAGATTGTCAATGCGACGGTGACCGTGATGCTTATCGCTACAAGGGGAAATAGTTTCCGCCGAACCTGTTGTGTGTCGGCGGGATTGTCGGGCGGCAGAACAGCTCCGGCCGGGCAGCAGCCTTCGCACAGGGTGCAATTGATGCACTTGTCGGGAGAGATGGAAGCGCGTTTTCCCGACAAAAATGCGGCCGCAGACTGAAATACTCCGTAGGGGCAGAGAATTCGGCAGTAGGGTCTGTATATGAAAAGCGATGCGCCCGCAAACAGTAGCGTCAGCCACCCTCTTCCCGAGACAGCCCCCTGATGAAAAACCGGCAGAAAGGGATCGCTGAGGCAGATTATGTTGGGTGCCTTCGTCCACGCTGCCGCTACGGCGCAGCCGAGATAAAAAACCGGAATAATGCCCAGCACATGCCACAACCAAAGCGGCAGGGGGATACGTCTGATAAACAGCAGCTCCTGTACTGCGCCGAGCGGACATGCCCCGCCGCAGTAGAGACGGCCGAAAAAGAAAGCCGCGATCAGCGGTATAAGAAACCACAGAAGCACCGTCAGATCGATGACCGCGTCGGCGTGAAAAAACAGCGCGAATACGCTCTGTATGCTACCCACCGCACAGGGGCAACCCTTGCGAATGATGCCGAACCACAAGACAGAGAATAGCGATAGAGCGATAAAGACAAACCGTGAGCGCCAGCGGTAGATGGTAAGCGCTGTCAGACTCATCACGGCTATGAGAATCGCGATGTCGAGATAGCCGCGAAAGGCGGCCTCGACGGCGGCGAGCTTGAGCGCGGGATACTCGTATCCAGCGCTGAAATCAGGCTTGGGAAAACGGGATACCGTCGCCGCCGCAGTAATTATCAGTCCGCTTTTATACACGCCAATTCACCCGAGTTGCTTCTGAGATAGAGACGTCCCTTCCAGTAAGTGGGAGCGACCCATGCGTTTCCCCTGCCGGCAAGAATCGGCTGGGACTTGCTTGCGACATAGTCTGTCTTCGAAGGTTCTACCGTGCGAAGATTTCCGTTTTCGTCCAGATAGATTATCGTGTCATTGACCTTGATCACCGAACCGTACAGGGCTGTACTCTCGCTCCAGACTACCGTACCGGTAGCGGGATCAAGACAGGTGAATGCGCAGCGGCCCCGCGCGTTGGTGTCACCGTGTATGCCGTAGATAAGCCCCTCGTGTTGCACCATGCTGCTGAAGTGCGTGCTGATACCCATGGTATTCCACACTTCGGTAAACGCTCCCGTACTGAAATCAAGCAGTGCACAGCCCTCGCGGCGATACGTGGACGAAATCAGCACCTTCTCTCCGTCAAGCAGCACCGGATCTGCACCGTTCACGCTCCAGTCGTTTTTCCAGTCGTAACTCATGATCGTTTTGCCGTCAGAGGCGGCGAGCATCAGAAGCTTGTTGCCCGAAAAAAGCATGACGCTGCGCGTGCCGTTGTAATCGAAGAGGATCGGTGTGGCGTAGCCGTTGCGCTCGCCCTCGGGGCCCTTCCATATCGTTTTTCCGCTCGCCTCTTCGAGTGCGATACCGCCGCCGATATTGAGGTAGATCACCCCGTTTTCGATGACCGCTGAACCGGAAATTCCCCACGTGTTAATCGGCATTTTTTCTTCATTTGCGACGCTTCTTCTCCACAGTGTTTTTCCGTTTTGCACCGAAAGCGCCGAGACATCACCGTCAGAACCGACAATAACAAGTTTGTCTCCGGATACCACAGGCATCGCTCTCGGTCCTTCCCACTCATAGTCTTTCCGCTGTTCGATTCTGGTCTTCCATATCTTTTTACCGTTTGACGAGTTGAAACAGTAAACTTCATCGTAAATCTTTCCCTTGTCGCGCAATCTTCCGGCGGTATAGAGCCGGTCGTTCGAGACGCACAGCCCCGAATAGCCCGCACCTATCATTGTCTTCCAGAGAACGATTTTGTCACCTTCGATGAACTTCGCATTGAATGAGTCGTCTTTGATTGTACCGTCACCGTTCGGCCCTCTCCAGGTAGTCCACCCTTCCTGCTGGGGTAGAACTTTCGCGCACGATGAAATCGCAATCGCCGCGCTAATTGCCGCAAAAATACAAATATGTCTGATATGCAATTTATTATTGATCATATAGAATGCACTCCCTTTGGTATTTGCAATGTATGAGGATGCCGCCCATGACTATGCGCTGTCCCCTGTTATGATCGCCTTGAGCCGCGCAGCTCTACGGTTAACGCTTGCCGGCGGTAGTTTCGCGCGGCTCATCGGCTGATCCTTATTGCCTTTGTCCTGGTACTGTTTTCTCAGCCGCTTCCCCCCTTGAGAAGATAAGGGCTGTGCGCCGGAACCAGCGAAATAGCCTTAGAGGGGCAGGCGGCCGCGATTGCGCACTGATTGCAGTGTGCGCACAGATCATGTCTGATCTGAAGATAGAGCGATCCGTTGCCGAAGGCGGAACAGTTCTTGGCGCAGCGGCCGCAGCCGATGCAGAGTTTCTCGTCAATTGTGTATTCAAAATAAGGGTCATCGATAAAGGTACGCTTGATCGCTCCGGTGGGGCACAGCTGCCGTTCGGCGGCGGTATCGAGAATCGAGGCCCCCTGGCGGTAGTAACCGGAACACAGATCGCAGTATCCGCAGATGGCATAGGTGTGAACACAGCGTACAGCTGATTGCGGCTGTACGCACTCGGTCTGACACTTTCCGCAATTTACGCATTTGTCGGGGTCGATCTGCCACACTCTGCGCATTGCGGAGATATGCTTCATGCCGGGGCCGAGAATTGCCCCGAGAAGCGAGCTTGCCCCTACCCAGATCAGGAACTGTTTCAAAAGTGAGCGGCGTGTAATACCCGGTCCTCTCATCCCCTCCTCCGTTTCGAGGGGTCATTCATTATCCGCTTAAAAGAGAGCCCTTCGGGTAGTCTGCAATTATCAACAGAAGGGCAGCCTCTGCAGATTTTGCTGTTGCTGCAATCGAGCGTTCCCTTGTCGTTGCGCACCTGCCCGCGTGAGAAAAAGAAGCCGAAGACAG
>JAEWVL010000132.1 GCA_023396665.1 Spirochaetota bacterium | reverse complement strand
CGCGGTCTTCCACGATTCGGGTATAGGTCTTTTGATAATCCGGTGAAGGATGTACCCGCGAGGGCAATTCACAAAAGACATCATCAGGTATAAACGGGCGTTTTGTTTCGGGTAAAGGATGCCATGTAATGAAGGCCGCGCTGTCCGCTACAACTATATCGCATCGTAATGAGCCTGTATTGTCGTTGATTATTGATTGCGGAAATTTGCGTATGACCGCTTCGAGTGAGGAAGAGATTTTTCGGTCATTGCTGATATTTATGAGATATTTAATAAAAGAGGAAAGATTACACTTCTGGTATACCGGAACATCTTTTTGGAAAGCTTCGCACAGTTTATCAGAAAAATCTTTGCTCTTGGCGCTGAAAAGCGACACGACTTCATCAGCGTCGCACAGAGTACTGAAATACTCAAGAGCTGCACTTGTGTCCGAAAAGGGAACAATTCTGGCAGGGGTATCTGCAAAGATCGTGTTTTCCTGTGAAAAAGAAACCCGCGAAACGTTGGGATTGCCATCGTCAAAAATCACGTAGGGTTGCTTGGCGGATTTGATCAGTACGTTAGATTCCTCAAAAACCGAGTAGGCAATAAAAAACAGGGAAACATTTTCTTTTATGGCCTTGTCAATTCCGGTTTTAGAACGAAGATATGCCGCAGAAAAAGTACCATAATCAATTATGATGTTGTATCCCGGATTTATAGTACTGACAGTCATTCCGCCCGACTGGACATTCATTTCTGAAAAGGTCACTCCTTTGATGGAGCTGTTAAAGAGCTTCTTAACATATTGAAGTTGTGCCTTGTCGTCAGAGACGACTGTCACTTTTCCTTCATTTTTCTTGAGCCACTTGAGAAAGGGGGCTGCGTTCAGATAATTTGAAGAGGGATGTATTAACAGCGTTACTTTTGCCGGATCAACACCGTTTATCGCGAAATGGTGCATGTATTTTTCCGGAAAAAGATATGAGGCAAAATAATTGTTTTTATAGAAAAGGGGAGTGTTTCCGGTTAGTACGACGCCAAAGCCATCATAGAGATTCGGCTGAGCCTGTTGCCGAAGCTGATCGTATATTCGATCACTGTCCCAGGCGAGCTGCGACAGCTTCGAGAGGTTGAAGAACTCACGGGATCCGTGCTTTATGATAAAATTGCCGTCATTGTAAAAAATACCGATGAAGGCACCCCTCTCGGAAACATTACGCCCCTGAATTTCGGGTATATCCTTCTCCGTATCAACAATCTGAGCGTTCGTAAGATCGAGTCCGAAAATCTTCTGGAAATCCAGATAATATTTCACCGTAAAATGGCTGCCAATATACCTGTTAGATGAAAGGATACCGATATCGATGTTGAACTGTTCCATAGCCGGATTTCCCGTCAGTTCGTCGGTGATAACGATATTCTCGATAAGGTCTATCAGCTGTACAGGCATCTGCGGCCAGTTTCCTATTCGGATAAACGGTTGTGTGTCGCTCAACGAGTTGCCGGTATAGATAATAAAACAACCGTGATCTACAACGAAAACACGGTCGGAATCTTTTGTTATTAAATCGGATATTTGCATAAGCATAGCACTAAAGATATCTTCGTGTTTGTAAAGTATTAAACGAATGGGAGTTTATTTTTATACAATGTTAATGAGATGATTTTTATTATTCAGCCTGATCGGGCTTTTCTGCGGTTTTTACTATCCTAATTGAAACCAATAGGTTTGAAAGTAAGCCGGTGTTATCTCACGAACCTATCATCTCTTTCGCGTGTTCCAGAGAAAGATCGGTTATCTTCTCACCGGCCAGAAGCCGTGCCACTTCCATAATCTGTTTGTCTTTTGAAAGAAGTTCGACTGTTGTAAAGGTTCGATCCGATGTACTTTCCTTTTTGACGCAATAGTGACGGTCGGCCATAGCGGCGATTTGCGGAAGATGGGTGATGACAAAGACCTGTCTTTCGGCTGCGAGCGATTTCAGTTTGCGTCCGACCATTTCAGCGGTCTTGCCGCTGATGCCGCTGTCGACCTCATCAAAAATGAGTGATTCAACGATATCCCTTGAGAGAAGAACTTTTTTTATCGCCAGCATAATGCGGGACATCTCCCCTCCGGATGCGGCCTTTCTTAATTCAGTCAGCTTTTCTCCTTTGTTTGCTGCCAGCATGAATTCAATCTTGTCTATTCCATGGGGATAAAGCATTATCTTGCGCTCTTTATCCTCAATCAAGCCGTTTTCGGATATCTCCTGACTGATCCTGACGCTGAAGACGGTTCCTTTCATATTCAGATCGCCCAGTTCTTCCATCACCCGTGCTTCAAGTTCCGCAGCTTTTTGGGAGCGTATCTGTGAAAGCTCAAATGCGGCTTTTTTTGTTTGAACTACACGCTGTTTGTATTCGCTGAGAAGTTTTTCTCTGGCCTCTTCGCTGTTTGTGATCGAATCAAGTTCCGCATGGGATGTTTCACCAAATTTGATCACCTCATGCACAGTGGAACCATATTTCTTTTTGAGCATCTGCAGTGTCGACAGGCGTTCTTCGATTTCATTGAGACGTTCGGGAGAAAAATCAGTCGATTGCACATATGAGCGAAGTGAAGATGAGGTGTCCTCGAGTTGATAAATCGCTTCACGTACTCGATCCAGTTCAGAAGATAGCGCCGAATCAAATTCACTCACCTGAGAGAGATTCTGTTCTATTTTCCTGAGTAAAATAAGAATTCCATTGTCTTCTTTGAGCATTTGTGAAGATTTATAGACCGAATCGTATATCTTTTCGGCATTTGCGAGCATAGTTGATTCTTCTTTGAGGGACTCTTCCTCTCCGGGAGAAAGCCTGGCCTTATCAATTTCATCGACAGCATATTGCAGATATTCGATGCGGCGTTGTTTTTCACGCTCGTCCATCTCTGTTGAACGAATACGTTCTTTTAAATCATAGAGAGCCTTGTAAAGAGATCCTATCTGAGACACTCTTATCGTGTTGTCAGCGTAGTTATCAAGAAGTTCGCGATGTGTTGAGCTCTTTGTCATTGTAACATGTTCGTTTTGCCCGTGAATAGCGAGAAGATAATCAGAGAACTCGGCGATTTTTGTCGCGGGCATCTGCATGCCGTTTACAAAGCAGCGCCCTTTGCCGCTGGCAAAAAGCTCTCTTCTTATTATTAGGGTGTTGTCGCTGCATTCGATACCGGCATCATCTAGAGATGATTTGATGTTATCGGTGTTTTCGAGTGAAAATTCCGCTTCGATGATGGCTCTGTCAAAGCCGCTTCGAATTTTGTCAGTCGACATTTTTTCTCCGAGAATCGCTGAAATTGCGTCGATAAGGATCGATTTACCCGCACCGGTTTCACCAGTGAGAATATTCAGTCCCTTTGCAAATTCGATTTCTAGCTTCTCTATGAGCACGAAATTGGTAATCGAAAGCCGTTCAAGCATAGTATCAGAACCTCTTGTGGGTCTTTGCCGGAATATAGGTTCCGGCAGCAAGCCGCCTTATTCCGGGAGAATCTCTTCATGGATCAGCTTGTGATTGTTTCGAATGGATTTGTTATCCGGTTCGAGAGAAAGAGCACGGTCGATAAACTCAATCGCGTCCATTTTTTTGTCCATATAGTAGTAACTGAGAGCCAGATTACTCATGAGTTCGGCTGAATTTGCGTTCAGTGCAAGAGC
>JAEWVL010000116.1 GCA_023396665.1 Spirochaetota bacterium | reverse complement strand
CGGAGCGGAATGTTTTAAACCGCCATCTCTGCTCTGTATCAGATAGTCAGAAATGTGCAAGGCCCGCTTGAGATAGTGCTCTATTTTGTCAAAGTCGTTAAATGATACGAAGCTCCATGACCCTTTATGATAAATTCTGATCGAACCGGAGAGGCTTTCTCCCGATGATATCGAATCTATCTGCTTTCCCGAAAGAACGATCGAGTTGGTATTGAGACATTGCAGCCGCATTTCGGCGTAATCGGGAGCCGCTTTCTGCAATATTTCGTGATAGCGGGCGACATCAGGGGCGGTAATATTCATGGCTTATCCTTTTATTTCATGAAAAATCGCGCAAGCGTTCTGGCAAGAGCGTAGACACGGCGCGGGTATAACGACGCCATTGGAAACATCGCAAAAAAACGATGAAACGACTTAGCAGCGCCTATTTCAAGTTGCAGCGGCAAAGGGCTTCTTTTTCTGCTGTAAGTTTCGCGAGTTCCGATTCGAAGCACGTTCTGGGCCCCGTGCTGATCACGACCGAACAGCTGCATTCCGTATTCCGCCGCACGGGCGCTTCCCTCTTTTATGAGTGCGGTTCTGTATCCGTATTCAATGGCACCCGTCGGACAAACAGATGCACATCGCGGAACCTCCGAATAGGAACTCATGCAGCCGTCGCATTTTGCCGCCTTCGCTTCTTTGAAATTCTCGCGATGTATAGCACGATAGGGACACGCGCTGACACAGGATCCGCAGCCGATACACTTGTCGCGATTGATGACAACCCATCCGTTTTGAATATAGATTGCATCCTCGGGACAGGCTTCCATACAGAGGGGTTCGCTGCAATGAAGACACATCATAATGGTGCGGGCATTTTCTGAATAATTATGCTGCACAGATATCCATCGCTGGGGTGAAAGGGTGTTTCCTTTTCTTTCAGCGCCGCCGGTGAGGGGCAGCGAGTTCCAGACCGCACAGGCGGCAAGACACGAGTTACAACCGACACAACGGATCGGATCGATTAATAAAGAACGTTCGCCCGGCATATTATAACACCTTCATAATTTTAACTTTTATCGGTTTCATAACGCTCGTTTGCGGCTGCATGAAACGCGAACAGATGACGGCGCAGTCATCGGGAACCTGTTCGGACAAACGCATGGACATGACACGGTCCTCTCCGAGCGAGTCAACAAGCACACGTACGTCTTTTCCCGATATAATTCCGATTTGCGCCGCAGTTGCTTTCGACACGACAAGACCTTCTCCGGCGAAGAAAGCGTTGTAGGCATCGTTGATGGCAAGATAGCGCAACTCACAGCTCCTGGCGAATACCGCCATACGCTCAATACCATCGGACACAAGGGCAGGCTGAGCCGCTACTGCGGCGGCTGACAGGTCAAGTTCCGGAAAAGGGCTGACGATGCGCGAGAAAAGCCGGGCCCGCCCCTCGGGAATAAAGACAAAGGGCAGTGTCCAGGCCTCGTCCGATTGCGGCATTAACTTCGGTGCAAGCCGCTCGCTTCGCTCGCTGCGATCGGGGTTGTAGGCACAGCTTGCATACAGCCAGGGGTCTCCCCACAGCCGCAATTGCTGTGCCGAAGGCGATGTCTTATAGCTTCGCCCGAGTGCGGCCGAATACAGCCAGTTACCGCAGATCGCGGGATCGCTTCCGTAGAGTTCATCCGCCACTTTTCGCACAGAAGCACTCGGGGAAACGGGCAGCAGCAGCGGTTCGGGATACGCACCGCCGTCAACCTTGTAGAGTGACCGGACACTTCTGAAAAGGTCGGTGATAACATCAAGTGGCGAGTGCCGCAGACCGGAGACAGGCGCAGCGTTTATCTTTGCCACACGCCTGTCTGGAGAGGTGACCGTTCCGCGTTTATCGGAAATACCGATCACCGGAAAGACAAAACACTCACCCTTCACCGGCATATAACGCACCGCTCTGCGAGCCCTGTCGGTTGAAGTGCATATGATCAGCAAATCAAGTTTTTCAAGTAATGCGCTCGCTTTTTGCGACGAAAGCGAATCAAGAAAGTCTGACTCGAACAAAAGCAAAGCGCGGACAGCGCCGCCTAGTATCGCCTCATAAAGCTGCGCCGTAAGCGGCTGTGACGGACGCCGGGGCAGCAGGCTAAAGGCCTTTTCAGGGGAATCCTGCCCGTACCAGGCTTTCGCCATGGCGGTAAATTGTGTTACAAGATCTTTTCTGAGATTACGGCTCTCCTGGATATTGACCTGATAGGCGTTCTCGCGCACCCATGTCTCGTAGGTGTCGTTTTCGGAGGGAAGCGGGATATAGCCGGGCAGACAATCGGCACTCATCTGATCAAGAAGACCCTGGTGATTGAGCGAGGCGGACGCATTAAGAATCCCCCCGCCGATGAAGCCGATATTCGCGCACAGAAGCTGCAGAATATTTACAAGCCGAACCCCTTCGAATGAGCCGGCAAGCGGCGAACCGTAGACGACGGCTCCCGACGAATCTTTTTTTGCGGTATCACAGAATAGCCCGCATGCCTTCAGAAAATCGGGTCCGTTAACCCCCGTTTCACGAACCACAAAGTCGGGCGTGAAAGGCGCATAATAATTTTTCAGGTGAGATAAAACACAGTTGGGACGGGTGAGCCGACGGTCAGTTCGCGGGTTGCCGCGTTCGTCGATAACATAAGACCAGCTGTGCGTATCGGCATAACGATTCTGCTTCGGGTCAAAACCCGAAAAGCGCGCCCCCGGAGTAAACGAGAACTCATCACTTATGATATAGCCCGCATCGGTGTTGTCTGCCAGATAGTCTGTATCGAGTTTGGCGTTTCGCAACAGGTAATTGATCATGCCTGCAAGCAGCACCGGATCGGTTTTGGGACGTATTTGCAGATGGATATCGGCGACCGAAGCACTTTCGCTTTTGATCGGATCAACCACGATTATTGCGGCACCTCTTTTCTGCGCACGCATCATGTGCCCGGCGATAGCCGTACAGCTTCTGGCCGGATTTGAGGCGATTACAAGTATGGCATTGCTGTTTTCGATATCGTAGATCGGATTGTGCTGTGCGGCGATACCGAAGGTTTCGATATCGGCCGCAGCTGCACGCTCGTGCAGCGCCGAATCGGCACAGACCTCACGCACACCGAGGGTACGGGCGAATTTGGCGCACTGATAGGCCTCTTCATTTGTGAGCGAGTCGCCGCCGAGCACGACAATGGCATCGGTGCCATTGATCACCGCATCACCGTTTTTTCGCACATAACTTTCATCGCGAAGGCGGCGCAGCGCGTCGGCCGCCATTTCAATTGCCGCGGCGTAGGAGACCCGGTTTACAGACGCGGATTTCACGTAAAGATTGTCTTCGAGCAGATCCCGGTTCTTCTTGCGAAATGGGAGCAATATTCCTTTTGTGCACAACATGGAGGATGAACTGCGGTCCTTCGCGAGAGCGGCGGCATATACGAGTTCACCGTTTTTGTGATATGCATGCAGTGAACAGTGAGCGGGACAAATCGGACAAAGACCTCTTGTCTTTCGGGCACCCGCTATGACATTTTGCCCTTTTTTGATGTAATTTCCGATGGCAAAGCCACCCGTGGCGACCATACCCGCAACACCGGCAGCTATCTTGAGAAAGGTACGCCTCGTTATTGCCATCATTTCCCCCGTGTACACACAACGCGATAAGCGGTGACCCTTATGGCCCCTCTGTTTTGCGGATTACGATTTGACATGATAGTATGTTTTGCCGATTTACCGCAACTATTTTTGATAATGACGGAAAATGAAAACCACGCCGTTAGCGTGGTTTTCGTGTAGACACTTTTGTTTGCCGTGCTTTGACACTTCGCGCCGGCCGAAACGGCCGGATCAGGTGCTATGCGGGCGAGGCCCGTCCTTAAGCGAACTCCCGCACTGTTGTGGTTATCGTAAAGGAGCCGAGGGCGACCCGCACCCGGCTGAAACAGAGCGACCGAAAGCCGACTCTGCAGCTTATAAGCGGAAGCCTTTCGGCTTCACGGAAAAAAAAGATTTCCGGCGGGGAATCAGGTCCCCCTCCCTCATGCAATGGCGCTCACTTTGTAAGATAATGAGACAAATCCGTTGCAATTTTAGAAATCGCGTGATCAAGATAACGTTCGTCTGCAATGAGCCTTTTGTATTTTTCAAGCGAAAACTTGCCTGAACCCTTTAAGGCCGGCGCCTTTATCTCAATCTCACGTCCCTCCTTGTGCATGAGATTTTTCATGACGAAACTCCTTTTACGGTATCACTGTTCCTCCTTGAACAGCGAAATCATACCTGTTACTATTCTCGGGATTAATGGAAATATGATGAATATTTTTAACAACGCCCTCTAAAAAACGAGGATTTTTCCCATTAATGCTCAAGTTTCGAGACATATTATCGATGAGGCCG
This sequence comes from Spirochaetota bacterium, assembly GCA_023396665.1. GTDB lineage: Bacteria > Spirochaetota > UBA4802 > UBA4802 > JAFGJZ01 > JAEWVL01. Next base: position 7,777 of record JAEWVL010000116.1, on the reverse strand, counting down.
GAAATTTCATCTGAAAATATCCTTATGCCACTCCAAAGAGCCGTTAACGATGCTGATCAGATCGAAACGGCAGCTTTTAGCACTTATTTCGGGGTGACGAACGAGAAAGATTTGCGCCGTTCTTTTAATGTGAGCGATTTTTGATCCGTTTATCGAGCTGAAGGTATCGTAACGGGGATTGATTCGCAATTTCACCTCGACAAATACGCAGAGACTTTCCTTTTCGGCGATGATATCTATCTCTCCGAGCATTCCATGACGATAATTCTCGATAATGATACGATAGCCCGCCGATCGAAGCATATCGGCTGCAAGAGCCTGGCCTTCCCGGCCGCTTTCAATGGTGCTTTTCAAGATGAAACTCCCGTCAAAGTCGAATTATAAACCCGGTGCTTTACTGTATTACGCTTTTGGGAGAGCTTTTTGTCGTAATTTTTATCAAAAACCGTCTGATATATAAAAAATTCTACTGTCAGAAAAATGAGCGAAGCGCAGACAGTAAAATGATGGACGAATTATGCCCCGTATACGATATTATAAACAGAGATTTGCTCTTGCGGGTGGATAACAATCCCCCTCGGGAAAGCTCGAGACGATAAAAACGGAGATGGCCATGAAAAAGCTCAAGACAAAAGAGCTGCTGAAGATGCTTCACGGCTCAAAGCGGCTGGTGCTGAAGGCACCGAAGGTCGAAAAAGACATGAAATCGTACAGCAGAAAGATGAAACACAAAAGGGGGTTCGGCGAGAATCCCCTTTTTTTGGCCCTAAAAAGCGCCTGATCTTTCATAGAGCCAACAGTAGTGCCACGATGTGAACGCTATCCCCCCGCCTGAAGAGTATAAACCATAGAGCCTTTTTTTGTAAAACCCGCAAGAACCTTTGCCGATAGTAATACTAATTATGTCTCTATTGAAAGGTTCTTATGCAAGTGCTACGATTAATGACGCTTCTTATAACAGTACTGATCTTTTGCGCGCAGCCGCTGCGGGCCAATACCGAACGCCTCGAATCGCTCGCGTACGACGACCCGACCCTTAAAGAGCTGCGCTCCGAAATAAAAAAATCGATGTTCATCGTGAAAAGCAGCCGAAACCCCGAAACGCTGCCCGAACTTAAATTTTACGAATATACCGTCAAGGAAGGCGACACCTTCTGGACCATCATGGCGCGCAGCTCGCAGGACATAGACACGCTCATCACCGTCAACGGCATCGACAACCCCTCCGAGATAGAACCTGAACAGCCGCTGTATATTCCCAACATGCGCGGCATCATCTACCGTGTGCGCTCAAGCGACACTCTGGAGAGTATCTCGGCGAAATTCAAGGTGAAAGAGGAGTATATCAAACAGGTGAACCGCATCGATGCGCTCGACAAGGAGTTTCTGTTTGTACCCTGCGGGGCGCTTTCGAACAAGGATCGCTCGGTGTTTCTCGGCTCCGGTTTCGGCCGGCCGCTTCACGAGATTCACGTCACCTCGCCCTACGGCACCAGGCGCGACCCCTTTCTGGGCACACCGCAGTTTCATTCGGGCATCGATCTGAAGTGCGCCACCGGCAGCGATGTTTTTGCGGTCAAGGCCGGCAGGGTTATCTTCGCGGGAACAAAGGGCGATTACGGCAAACTCGTCATAATCGAACATGCCGGCGGGCTGCAGACCTATTACGGCCATCTGAGTGCCTTTCACGTGAAACGGGGGGATACGGTCAGCTCGGGCAGCGTGATAGCTTCTTCGGGATCGACAGGCCGTTCGACCGGTCCACATCTGCACTTTGAAATACGAAAAGATGAGGCCTGCGTAAACCCGGCCCCCTATCTGAGAATCAAGGGCCGCAGTTCTCGCGCGAATTAGCCGGCCCGGCATTTTGCCGTCAATTTTGAAAGGGAAAAGATTCCGGCGGAAAAGAGGACGATTCCCAGCAGATTAAACCACAGCGGCTGAAACTCGGCCGCTGTAACAGCGGGAGGATTGAAACCCTTTATACTGAAAACATGCGATACGCTGTTTGCGAGCACATAGAGTAAATTATTCACAAAGTGGACAAAAATACACAGTGACAGCGTGTCAGTTTTCACATAAATCCATGCCAGAGACAGTCCGATCACAAAACCGCTGACGAGCTGCCAGGGATTCATGTGAATAACGCCGAATAACAGAGAACTGACGATAATTGCCACTACAGGCGAATAATTAAGACGCAAGCCACGACAAATGACTCCACGAAATACCAGCTCTTCAAAAATCGCGGGTATGATGGCGGCATTGAGAATTATCAGATAAAGGGGCCCATGATGCAGGGTCATCTCGAAGATTTCCCGCCAGAAATCGCTTAAGGGGAAAAAATAGACCACTATGTTGTTGATTTCCGAGGCGATAATTATCAGCCCCAGAGCCAGCGAAAATGTAGCCAACCACAGCGGCAGCGGGGGATTCGTTATCGGAAAAAGTTCGCGAAGTGTCAGACGGTTCACCTTACACGCGATGAAGATGATTACCGAGGCCGTAAGTATCGTTGATAAAGCGATACCGGCCATAAACTGTGGCGAGTCGAAGGAAAAACCGAAAAAGGCCGCGATCAATCCGATAACGAAACCCATCAGGTAGCTCAAAAACAAAAACAGCAGGCAAATCAATAGCGAATGCAGAATATCCGGGTACTTCGATCTTGTTTCACTCATCTTTTATCTCCGTCAGGTAAAATGCTGCAAGCGTGAAAAGACTCGACCCGGCTCTTGCCGTCGCAAAACAGCTCGATTCTGTCGTCAGTCTCATCGTTGTAGACAAGCGTCGTCATTGTATGTTCGCCGCCGTTTACGAATATCTCGGCGATCGAGCGGTCAAGCACAAGCCGAAGGTCAAGCCGCGCCGTTTCGGCTGAGGTCAGTCTGGTCGTTCGAATATCGCACTGCCCTTCACGCCTCGCAAGCGAACGCGGCTTCAGGCGGCAGCGGCTGCGGTCAAGAACAATCAAGCCACGGAGCCGCTCGTAACGCAATTCGGCGTAGTAGTTTCCACAGGGACTCATGAAAAATCTGATCGCGAATTGCGAACACGCTTCGGGATTGATTCGCATTTCGATATCGCAATGAAGGCCGTCAAAGCCCTCGAGCGACATGTTTCTGTTCAGGACAATATCTTTTCCGGTAATTTCGTCACAGCGGTATTTTTGCAGTTCGCGCAGCGGCTGCTGGTACAGTTTTCCGTCACGAAAGGACAATTCGCGCGGCAGGCTCATGCAGCCGGCCCAGCCCTCAGCCTGCGTCGGCATGCTTCGCTTCCACATCTGTGCCCAGGCGACGAGCAGCGCCCTTCCGTCAGGGGCGCATGTCGTCTGTGCTGCGTAAAAATCGCTGCCACCGTCAAGTTCGCGGCAGTCGCGGTATCCCCCCGCATGGGTAAAAACAGCCTGCGAGGTATCGAGAGCCCCCGCCCAGTACACCGTGGAATGTAGATTCTCGAACTCGTGATCACCGGTTTTGGGCCAGTTCATGGGGCTTGCGATGATGATGTCGCTGCCGTCGACGCGAATATAATCGGGACACTCGAAGATGCCGGGCAGCGTTCGCCTGTCACTTATAATCGTTGACTCGTAACGCCACGAATGCAGATCGCTCGACGAATACAGAACGATGCGCCCCGCTTTGTTTAAAAAGCCCCGCTGTGAGGCGCCGATAAGCGCAAAGAAGCGCCCGTCCCGTGAAAAAAGTTTCGGATCCCTGAATTCGAGAGCTCTGCCCTTCGGCGGGAGATTTCCCGGCCCGATCACCGGTACGCTGTCTTTTATAAAATTGACGCCGTCATCGCTCTTCGCAAGCATCTGAAACTGACCGCGCACCGAAACGCCGGTATACATAAGGCAGAGCTGCCCGCCGTATTGCAGCGCTGAGCCCGAAAAACAGCCGAGAAACGAATCCCATTCACAATCGGGTTTGAGCGCAATCTCATGATGCGTCCAGCGCAGCATATCTTCTGATGAGGCATGTGCCCAGTGCATGCGCCCCCACTTGGGCTTGTCGGGATTATGCTGATAGAACAAATGATAACGGCCATTGTAAAAACAAAAGCCGTTGGGATCGTTCATCCACCCCGATGGGGGTGTCAGATGAAAGTTTGGTCTGTACATGGTCTAGTATACCGTATCGCGAAGCTCTTCGACCCGCTTTGCCAGTGCGGGATCACAGGGTTTATTCTGCCGTTTCGCCTCGAGATATTCAAGAGTCTCGGCATGGCGGCTCGAGCTGATCGGCCATTTCAGAGCGACCGCTATTCCGATTGCCAGAAGCAGCATGGGTACGAAGGCGATGGTGGCCCGAACAGCGACAAAGAGCGATTCCGGCTGCTGCTGATAGCTCAGAATCTCCTGTAAACCGCGCACCTCTTTTATCGGCGCAACGAAACCGGACCAGCCGAGCACCAGCATGAAAAGTGAATTGGCGAGTGCGGAGGCGACCTTGCGAACGAAGGTCTGCACACCTGAAAAAGTTCCCTCAACACGGGTGCCGAAGAAAAGCTCGCCGACATCGGAAACATCGGCGAAGAGGCTGTTGAGAAGCACCACCGGAAAAGCCATCGATATGCCCATGAACGCCGCAACGATATAGATTATATAGCCCGGTGTCGACGCACCGATGAAAAACGTCACCAGTCCGGTGATAATCCACAACACGCAGCCGAAGATCGTCGCCGCGGCCTTGTTTGTCTTTCTGGCAAGAGGCGCGGTAAATAGCGCCGCAATTATTTCAACGATAATGAGTACGCCAAGTACCGAAGCGAATTCGTTCGGACGCCCGAGTACATAGGTCATATAAAACTGAAACGAGGTTGTAATAAGATCGAGCGACACGAAAACAGTCAGATAAATGACGATGAGCTTCTGAAAACTTTTCGATTTAAAAGACTGAAACATGGGAACCCACCAGTCCTTGCGGACCGGCGCATGCGAAAAGTCCGAACGCTCTTTGGTTCCCCGCACCACAGCGATGTAAGGCAGAGCGAAGATGAGCCCCAGAACGAGTGCCATGTAAAAGTAGGCGCTGGTGAAGTTGCCGGTTTGACGATATACTGCATCGACGATCGCCAGCGGCAGTATGGCGCACATGAGTGAAGAAGCGAGAGAGAAGATCATTCGTACGGTGTTGAGCGAATTGCGCTCGTAGTAATCAAGAGTGATCTCGGCCGCATAGGACATGTAGGGAACCATGACCAGAGTGACAACGGTATTGTAGAAGATGTAGCTGGCCCCGAAAAAGAGCACACGCAGGGGCATCGATGCGATGGTAATCGGCGACCAGACCCATATCATCGAAACGACGATAAGGGGGATACCGGCGATAAAATAGGGTTTTCTTCGGCCGAGTTTTGTTCTGGTGTTGTCTGATATAAACCCCATCAGAGGGTCGCTGACCGCATCCCATACACGCGCCACAAGCATGATCGCCGCCGCCCAGGAGGTGGGTATTCCCACGACATTGGCGAGGAAAAACGCGTATAAAAAGTTGATGATATTGAAGGAACCGCCCCCGTAGATGTCACCGACTCCGAAGGCAAGCTTTGTCTTTAACGGCAGTTTCTCACTCATAGGAACCTCTCTGGCAGTCTCCTGTTTAATTCCATCGTGGACATAAACAGGGTCGTTTGCTGTTAAACAGCAAACTGCTGGTTTCTACAAATAGCTATTGCCCTCTTTGCTTTGTCATGCCTTTTTTGTTTCGGCGGAAGGGTCTTTCACACTGAAAATTCACCCGGTTAATCCCGGACATGGGCTTATGTATATATTCTGACAGTTTTCAGGGCTGCATTCTTCAGAACTTGAATCGCTTAAGCAGTGCAAGCAGTTCTTTTGCATTTGCACTCATCTGTTCCAAAGCCGAGGCTGTTTCCGTGATACATCAGACATGGCGTTTCTCCTGAGAATAAAGTATCAAAATATTTTACACCTGAAAGCAAAGCAATATACTTGAATATAAGCTCAAATATTGTTTAATTGACTGACAGCGGAGAGATAGCAATGAAAAGACTGAGAATAGGACTTCAAACTTCGAGACTGGAATACGGATACGGCGTCAAATTGTGGCAGGGTGCTTTGATTGCCGCAAGACAGAGGGATGTTGACCTTATCGTGTTTCCCGGACGCAATCTCAATTCTCCTCACGGATATGATTATCAATACAACAGCATTTTCAGCTTGATGAGTCTTGACAACATAGACTCGCTCATCCTGATGACAACGCTCGTGAGCAACTACATCGACAAAGCGGCTCTGAAAGATTTCCGCATGAAATTTTCCGGCATCCCGGTCATCAGCGTCGGAGCGAGAATCGAGAACACTCCGAGCATACTCATAGACAACCGATCCGGAATACGTGAGCTCGTGAAACACCAGATCGAAGCACACGGCGCCGGAAGAATCGCATTTGTTAAAGGGCCCGAAAACAACTGGGAAGCCAATGAAAGGTTCCAGGCCTACAAAACCGAACTGGAAGCCGCAGGAATACCGTTTGACGAAAACCTCGTCGGGTACGGGGATTTCACCTCGCAAAGCGCCGCCCCGGCCATTGATAACATACTGGCTTCGAACGATAATCTCCCCGAAGCGTTCATGTTTGCGAACGACGAAATGGCTATTCAGGGAATGCTGTATCTCAGAGAAAAGGGCATTCGTATTCCGGAAAAAACCGCGATCATCGGATTTGATAACATCCGCGAGTCGGCATCACAGTCTATTCCCATAACTACCGTTTCACAGCCGCTTTCCCGAATGGCCGAATGTGCGCTTGAACTCGCCGTTGATCTTGCCTTAGGAAAAGAGGTGCCATTTGAAACGGTTCTTCCCACACGCGCCGTAATCAGATCTTCATGCGGCTGCATGGCTCATTGCGTTAACGATGTTGTGAAAATCAAGGGTCTTGCCGCTTCATCGGCTGACAGTGAAACCATAAGCGGCGCTGTACTTCGAATTCTAGATGAACAGAATTTCGACAATTATTCGGATAAGAATTCGAGACGCGCCAATGTGGAAAACGTTCTGCGGAAAATCATCAATTTGTCCTCTGATCACGTATCAGAAACCGAAGGGCAAAGCGATGAATATTCGTTTTTAAATTTCTTCAGCAGATTGCTGCTTGAGGAAGCGGCACAGGGACTTGCCCCCGAACAATGGCAGATTCCGCTGTCAATCCTGTCCACGCATGTTGATTCGTTCGCCACGAAGGGAATCAATATCGATGAATTCAGATTCATCATGCAGGCATGTTCCGTTTTGACTCTCGATTCCGCACTGATCATGCGGGGAGCAAATCATTTCGAATTTGAAAAACTGATCGAGCGTATACAGGAACTGGAGTATAACATTTCGTCAGTGGTTGACGACAATTCACTCGTTCAGATTCTTACAAGACAGTTCTCAAACGTGGGAATTAATACCTTCTCGCTCTCTAAATACAGGATCGACTGGGAACGCAAGCGCGAGGACGGCTGGACAGACCTTCCCGAAGCACAATGTGTGGCATCCATGTGTGACGGCATCGAATTTGAATCGAACAGAGCGGAGGGCACTGAAGCCTTGAAGCGGATCATTTTCCCCAAAAGACCGGAAAACGACAAGAGCAGAGCCTTTGCGGTATATCCTCTTTTTTTCCGCGAGAATCATTACGGAATAATCGTTTATGAACTCTCACTGCAAAGCGGATTTGTATACGAAAGTTTAACGACCCAGATATCGGGAGTATTAAAGCGGATATTCCTCTATGACGCAAAGGACAAAGCGGAACAGGGG
>JAEWVL010000052.1 GCA_023396665.1 Spirochaetota bacterium | reverse complement strand
GTGCGTCATACTCAGCAAGACGTGACAGATCAGCTTTTTTTATCAGATCAACCTGTATTCCGAGGTCGCGGCCCACTTTTACGAATTTCTGCAGGGCACGCTTACCAGAGGGGGGATATGGGTTATCAGGATCATGCAGTATTGCGAAATCATAACGTGAGAGCTGACGTCTTTTGCGTGAATGCCATATCTGACTGGTGAATTTCTGCAATTATTTCACAAACTGATCTTCTTCGAATGGAAGAAGCGACCTGAGCGGCACAGGAGATATTTTTTCGATGATCCATTTATCTCGTTTTTTGAATTCAACTTCGAGTATAGGAATCGCGAACATATCGTACATCTGCCGGGCGAGTGATGAAAAAGCCGCAAGATCGGTCTGACCGAAAAAAAAGCGGACCGAAAACGTTTTAAAGTCAGATCCCCCGTCCTGATGCTTTTCATGTTCCGATTTCAATATTCGATCTACGGTGTCATTCAGATCGTCAAGTTCCAGTGAATAAATACTTCGTTTCGAGATATTTAAAATTGCCGAAGTGTCGGGTATAACCTTGTGTCGCCGTGATTCTGCAAGCAATGATACATACCATCCGAGATCAAGGTATCCGTAACTGCGACAGAGGTTGATAACGTGCATATTGCCGACTGTTTCTTTACCCGAAGACATCAGATATTCATTGGCTGAAATGATCCGGTCGGATGGATAGTAGGGTTTCCAGTCTTTCATATCTTCAAGAACAATAAACTGTTCGTTCATGATTTCACCTTCGGGTACAGAATTAACAAAGCTTTTTGACCGCTTCTGCCGTAGCGGCACATACGTTCAAAATCATTACGTGGCATTGGAATATGCATGCATTCTTCCGGTGATATGTTCATCTCTGTGTCAACGAAGGGGTCATGATACCAGACAAAATCAGAATCATAACCGGTGACGGTCACCCAGTGCGGAGTCTTTTCGCTGGTCAGATACCACACCGTTGTAAGAATTACCGCAATCCCCCCCTGTCGTATAGCATCCTCGATTTCCGAAAAGGTGAAATTGTGCACCAGTACCGGTACCCGGTTTTCACGCAATTCATCCTCAAAATCCTGTTGTACGAGCTCGATAACATCCTTTTTTTCACTATTGCGCACCGAATCGATAAATAGAATAGATTCGGGATAGATGAACACTTCAACGGAAAATCCGCGTCGCTTTGCAGCAAGCGCAAGACCGTGAGGTCCACAGCCGCCGAAACCTGAAGTCATGAAAATCGTCGTCGCCTCGCGCCAGATTCGTAGTTCTTCTCTTCGATTGGTTCCATCATAGTCGCTGTCGAGCGCACGCATCGCCATGATCAAGGATGCCGGACCGCAGGTAAAATTCAAGGTTTGCCGATAGTAGGGTACAGATCTGAGATTCTCTGGCTCCAAGGGACGAAGGTGTTTTTGCAGGCGAATCGCGTTTTGTCCGTCGTCGTAATATGACAGGTAGCGACCGAAATCCCTGTAACCCAGTGAATGAAAGAGATTGAGCGATGCGTGATTGTCGGTACGTATTTCCAGTCGCATAACAATCGCATGATTGGCGAGAGCGTATTTTTCGGCTTCGTAAATTAGCTTTCTGGCAATGCCGGCTTTTCTGTAACTTGATTCAACGGCAATACTGTAAAGTCGCGCTATTGAAGTGGTTTTGCGAAAAAGCAGCGTTACGTACGCGACAATGGATGAGTCGATCTCGGCAACAAGTGTCAGTGCATGTGCGCGTGTTGCGAGACGGCGGAAAGCCCTTCGATCCAGGGCATCTCCCCGAAAACATCTCTTTTCCAGTTCTACCAGCGACGAAATGTCGGTCTGTAGCGCTTTTCGTATTGTCATAACCTTATCCGCAAAAAAACAGGGAACAAAGCCCCTGGAAACGCGGGACTGACAAGCGAAATTTACTGCTTATCAAAAATTATCTCTCGATCGTTTTTTGTAAATAATCGATTGCTTCTTTCGAAATTTTACGTGAAAAAAAACGGTTTCCGTATGAGTAGGTCAGATGCGGACACTCAGGTGACACATTGAATTGTATGCCATCAGGCAGCAGTTCATTCGAACCATTATAATAAAAAATACAACCATCATAACCGCATTTGTAAAACGGGGCCGAAGAATCTGAAATACCGTCAATCAGAATTGCAATCGTATTCATGTCTTTGATTTCGAGTGTTTTGGTTAACGGCTCTGCTGTAATAGAGGAAACAGAAGAGTTGTTAAAGGTGATAACAACCCTGTTCGCATTCTTGTGAAGGTAGTTTTTCAGATTACCATCGCATCCCGACAGAAATGAGAAAATCAACAAAACATATATAGCGATTGTGATCCGTCGAGGTATCATCATACACTTGCATCTCCTGATAAATTGCTAATTAGTATCGAAAATCTTTATCGGGAACCTCGAATAAATGCAACACGAAATGATTTACCTCATATATCAACGGAGTTATTCGAGGTTCTGGTTGCAAAGATTATTTTAGAGATTTCCTGTTATTACTTTTGTCAATATATTTTATCTGTCGACTTATTAGTAATCTGAGCCGACAGACATCACCATGTATTGAGTCGGTGTCCCGCATCAAGGTGAAGATTCGGGGGGATACCGCTACCCGAAAGCAAAAAAGTGCTTTGCAAACAAATAGAATAATCTGATAACGTTTTTCAACATCTTTGTACAATAAAAGTAAAAACAGGGTTGCCTCATGAAGAATTCATCGCTTATAAGAAACAGGGCTTTTATAATCAATTCATCCATCGCAGTGATATTGCTCATCATCCCCTTCGTCTTGTATTACTTTTTCCCGGTTGCTTATCTTCACCTCATTTTTGAAGATTCTGTTGGCGAGAATGTAACCGCAATCGGATACTTGATTGCAGCTGCTGTAATGGTGTTTGCTCTTGTGCAAAACAGAAATAAGAGTAAAATTTTTACCGTTCTTATCGCGTTATTTTTTATTTTTATGGGGCTCGAGGAGATTAGTTACGGCCAGCGAATATTCGGTTTTGAGACACCAGAAAACATGTATCTTGTCAATGCACAAAGAGAATTCAATTTTCATAATCTCTCTTTCGTGGCAAATCTCAATATTGCCCTGACCTGGGCGATCATTCTATGGGTCTTTCTGCTTCCGGTTCTTATTCGCAAAAATGAACTGATACGAAATCTGGTAAAACAGTTCGATGTGCCGATTGTTCAATCGACAGTCACACCGCTTTTTGCGGTACCTATGTTTTTCCATATCATTATTCGTCTGTTACCGGTTATTGATGAAATAAAGGAAAGCTATTTTGCAATTGCCTTTATCGGTTTTGCCGTCTCGTTCGCCATGGACAGTCAGATTTCAAGAAAAAAAGAAGCGGTTTTTTTCAGACCATTTGTCTCAGTTCTGGGACTTGTAACACTTATATCAATTATGCTCGCCGTTTATTTCCCGAACGACAATGATCTGGTACGAAGAGGAATTCAATTGGCCTCGCGTTACTACCCGACAACGGGTCCACTGCAAAATTCGGACAGATTGTACACCTATATGTTGCATCACAAACGGCTTATCCTTAACAATGAAACCGGAATTCGCTACGCTTATGCCGTTTACCTGATAGAGACGAAGAACGATAATGATGCGGCTATCGAACAGTTTGAAAGAACAATAGCGGTGGAAAAACAGAAATCTGTCTCAAAAGAACAGGAAGTTGACCGTCATATTTTTCTCGCTACTGTTTATAACTACATGGGGGATAACGATAAAACAAGGTTAGAGTATGAATCGGCAATCAACAAATCACTTGATAATCTTACACGTACATCGGGAAGAATGGAAAAGTATATCATACATATGGATCTCGCATATCTGTATAATACCCTTGGTGATTACCACAATACTTTGATCAATTTAAAGGAGGCAAAAAAACTCTGTGCGAACAGGTCAGAGGAAAAAGAATTCATGAAAAAAGTGCTTTCGACAATACTGTAAATCCGTAGTGAAAATTTTTGCACTGGTCCTGTTGCGGGCATAATACCATAACAGTATATGTATGCCGAATAGTTACGCATTCATTAATACTTATTTTTCAAGTGTGTATAACCAGCTATCCTCATATTTCTCAATTACCGTCCAACCGGCGGCTTTGTACAGTTTATGCGCCCGCAGCGATTGATCTGCGGGCGTTTCCAGCGATATGCGTTGTTTCCCGCTATGAAACAGATAGGATGACGCTCTGTCAAGCAGCGTACGTCCTATCCCGCAGCCTTCATATTGCGCCAGTACAGCCAGCACCCATATTTCGGAGAATGCAAGATCGGCTATTATATAACCGCTTTCTGTCCCATTACACCTTGCAAGCCAGCCCTTGTGTGTTGTGGCAAGTTTATCTTCTAAGTATTCCGCAGTGATTCCCGTTTCTTTCATCTCTGAAAGTGAAAGCGAATTCTGCCGAGTATGGCTGCGGATATACATGATTGTTGCAATATCATCAGATGCGATTTCCCGAATCTCTATCATAGCAGCTACCTCCTGGCTATTTTTGATATGTTCTCATCAATGGCATTGACATAGCGATATATTTGCTGTAAACGATTAATGGGTGCACAGTTACAGTTTGAAGACGGGAAAGCATCATCGTTATCCTTTTATCAAAAAAACGAACAAATTGAGAAAAATGATCAAAATGTTTTATTTACATCAATTATTCACAGTTAACAGATAAAGTAATAGTAGATTTTTGTTTTTTGTTACCATATATTAACAGGAAATCCCGAATAAGACCAACAGCTGGAATAATATATTGCTTTTCATCGGAATTATTCGAGTTTCGATCCGCAAAGATTAATCAAGAGAGGTTTTCTGTATACGTCAGTCTGAACAGCAATGTATTATAAAATTAATTTGACATTTGCTGTCATCAAAACAAATTCCACCGGATTATAAAGAGAGGTATAACTGTATGAAAAAAACGATCGCTTTGGTTCTGGCCCTGATTACACTCCTGACAATGACAGGATGTGGAAAGAAGGGAGACAGTTCAGATTCAAAATCACTAAAGGTCGGTATTGTTCTTTCAATAGGCGGATTAGGGGACAAGTCGTTTAATGATGCTGCCTATCGTGGTCTTGAAATGGCAAAAAAAGATCTCGGAATCGAATTCAATTACGTTGAGCCGCAATCACCCGCCGAAGACGAACAGTTTCTTCGCCAGTATGCAGAAGCGGGATATGATGTCGTATTTGCAATAGGCTTTCTCATGCATGACTCGTGCGAGAAGGTAGCGAAAGAGTTTCCGGATGTAAAATTTGCAATCGTCGATTCGGTTATCGAATTGCCGAATGTGGCTTCACTTACCTTTAAAGAGCATGAGGGATCATTTCTTGTCGGCGCGATTGCCGCAATGGTTTCGAAAACGGGTAGCATCGGTTTTATCGGAGGTATGGATGTCCCCCTTATCAGAAAATTTCAGGCCGGTTATGAGCAGGGCGTTCACTATGTTAATCCGGATGCAAAGATTATCGCCCTCTACACGACATCCTCGAATCCATTTAACGATCCTGTAAAAGGCAAAGAGAACACCTTGACGCTACTGAAACAGGGATGTGATGTTGTCTATCATGCGGCCGGTGCGACAGGGGCGGGTGTTTTTGAGGCATGTAAGGAATACAACGAAAACCTTGCAGATGACAAGAAAGTCTGGGCAATCGGTGTTGATTCAAACCAGGACGGAATAGTGCCTGGAACTATTTTGACTTCCATGATGAAATATGTGGATGTAGCCGTTTTCAATACGGTCAAAGATGTAAAAGAGGGGAAATTTAACGGAAAGATATACTCTTTCGGTGTTGCCGAAGGCGGAGTCGGAACAACGGATTTTGAATTTTCTAAAGACAGAATTTCACCGGACGCACTTGTGAAGTTGAAAGAGATTGAGGGTAAAATCAAATCCGGTGACATTAAAGTGAAAGAGTCGCTTTAATAATACTGGAGAATTGATATTCATTACGGAACGGCGGAGAAAATTCCGCCGTTCTTTTTATTTACTCACTTTTAGCGGAAAAATCAAGCGCAGCTTTTTTCGATGTCAGCGATTTGATCACAAAAGCCAGTATCACTTCAAAAGCGATGATGACTATTGATCCTGCATAATAGATAAGAGAAATAATACGCGTTGCCGGATTGGAACCGAAGATAGCCTTTACAGACACAAACATCGGCTCGTTTGTGTATATGACGTAAAGTCTGTAAATATACCAGCAAAACAGAAGAATTGAAATAGTAACAAACAGAAAACGTGACCATTGAATTCGACGCATGAGAGCAACAGAAACGAATAATCCCATCGCAGAAAAAAGAATTGCGATAAGGATGAACAGCTTCATTTTCGGAAATAGAAACTGGAACACCGCTACAATCGCTTTCAACCAAAATGATGCGCCTGGGTTACCTTGCGCGAAAATAACAATGCCGCCATAAATAACTGACAGAACAAGCATCGCAAAAAACAAGATGATAAAAAATAGTGCCGTTATTGTAACACCGATCGATTTTTTCATATGTACTGCTCCTGAACCAGAATAGAAATGCTATACTATATGCGAAGTATTGTATTCTACCGAAATAGCGTAACGGTCAAGTATAATTTTGAGTAAGTGACTCAGGAGAGCATTTCTGCAGGAATCTTAACGGTGGCACTGTTATCAGCTTCATCTATGGACAGATCGGATCCTATAGATCGTAAAAGCATGGCAAGTAGCTCTGAATCCTTATCTGTAACAGTGAGAATATCACTCTGCAACTCGGAGTTTAGTGTAACGGTATTGTCCTGTTTCAGTCGTATGGCTACAGTGTCATTGTCCGAAAAAAGATAGCGAACGATATCTATGACGATCATTACGGTTACGACATGTTCAACGGAAAGCTTTCTATCACAGTACAGAGAATCAATAATGAGTTTGAATTTGCCGGGATAGTAATTGCAATACTCCTTCAGAACATCGCTAAGCTTTATGTTTTTCATATCCTCTGTATTGTAAACAATGGCGAAAACCGATTTCATGGAAAACAATCTGCCGATGATGCGATTTCTCGTTTTTTCTGAATAATCCGAATCTTCATTATCATTGAACAGGCTTACAACAATCTGCAGATTGTTTAATATCCGGTGATGCAGTTCACGAATAAGCTGTTTTTTTAGCAAGAGCTCGCCGTTCAATTCTTTGATGAGTTTATTACGACGGTTTATTTCGCTGAAAACCAGCAGAAAAATGAATATACTGGTTACGGTAACAAAGAATATTCCCTTGAACATTGAATAACGTATCAGAGATTCTGCTCGAGGTGAGAACAGCAGAATAATCTTGTCAGATATGAGAATCCATGATGCCGCAAGCAGAAGATAAATTCCGGAAATTTTGATAGCACTTTTCATTCATTTTTCCTGAAAAAGAGTCTGGAAAGTGGATTGGGTATAATCTCCGCCAGACAGCCATTGATTTATACCTGAAAACACACATGGGCTTTTGTTTAATCCTGTTTTCCAGAAATATAAATATATACAGGTAAATCAATAATTGCCAGTTTTACGCCGACAAGAAAGAAAAAGTTTAATGATTGCCGCATAACGGTATATCCCATGTTGTCGAGTAATCGCTTCGTGTCATTGGCTGTTATCGTGTCATCTTCAACGAGCAGAATTTTGGTCTGAAGCATTTCTTTTTCTTTCATTGTCGCAAAACCCCGGTATTACCGCAGCGCCGATGTGTGACTTTGGGCATATATATAGTCTTTATGTAGATTGCCGTCTGTAAATCAATGTTTCGCACCTTGAAGTGATCGTATTGTTGATTTTTCACATATAAAACCGGTAATTTTTTCATTCACATCGGAATGTATTTATACAAAATTTTCCGATTATTTTGACAAAAAAAATTCAAGTGCCTGAATTATTGTTATAATATAGTAAATGATCTTTTCTGTCATTAATAATATTCTAATAAAGAATAATATTGATACAAAAAATCCAATTGTGAATATCATATTTCAAAAAAAAACGAATAATTCGTTTACTAAAACGGCTATGGGTTAAGTAAGATATGATCGTTATCACTGTTATGCATATGTTTTATATTTGAGTATTTACAGAGGAAACGGTTTACCATGGATATTGGCAAAAAAATTCAGATCTTGCGAAAAAGGCAAAACTACTCACAGGGGGAATTAGCCGAGATTATCCGGATCAAAGGCACAAAACTGAGCAAGATTGAAAACGGCTTTAACAAACCATCTATTGACACTCTGGTAAAGATTGCCGATGCTTTACACATTTCACTGGATTACCTCATAGCTTTTGATCCCGTACATTCGGAAACACAAAAAGATGAGAGCCGTGGAACCGGACTTTATGAGAAACTGCGTCTTATTGATGCCCTGGACAAAAATGACAGGGATGCGCTTATTACGGTAATAGATGCGATGATAACGAAAAAGAGAATCACCGATCTGTTGAAGAGTCGGGCGAAATGAGATAACAATCATTCATCTTTACGTAAGAGATCTTCAATTTCTTTTTTGGAAATCATTGAATCAATGATAGTGATGATCGCTTTTTTCTCCCCAGGTTCCAGCATTTCAATAAGTGCTAATCTTTCGATTATTGCTGTCGCTATTTCAGATTCGGAGAACTGTTTCAACTCATCACAATCACGCCCTGTACTTTCAAAATTATAAACGGGAATGTTCAGTGTATGCGCAATAACAGTAATCTCGTTACTTCGCGGCCGTATGTTACCATTTTCAATGTTACGCAGCCTGTTTTTGCTTATTCCTGTTTTTTCAGCCAGAACTTCCTGAGACATTGCAATGCGTTTTCTGGCAAATACAATGTTTTTCCCAATATTCATAGGTAACCGTTTGTTAATATTGATGAGCGATATGACAAGTAATTCCACAGAAGAATAATAATGCAATATATTTTCTATATTGGAATATATTTGAAGAAAACAGCTTATCTTGTTCTATACGCTCTATTGTGCTGGATATTATAATGCTCATGCCGGGAGTTCTTTGATACTGCTTATTACAATAAATGTGCGGCTTAATGCGTTGAATTTAGCAGAGGAAATGATACTGGAGTGAACAAAATAGCGGAACCGGGGAGGCCTTAACCCCGGCTTTTCCATCTTCTCGGTTTTTGATTAGTTTTTGCATTAGCGGTATTTGTAGAGATGTTTTTGGCTGCCGAGTCATCATCATGTTGTTTTTTCAACATCTCGCGCTGTTTTTCAATTTTTTTCGAAGCTTTGATCGGTTGCTTGGGTATCTTCTTGATGTTCATCTGATTGACGCTATCAGCCAGGCTCAAAAGATCTTTGTGTACGGTATTTTCCTCGCCGTACCAGAGAGTCACGGTTGCTCCGGAATCCTTAGTGGCTTCAATTGCTGGAATAAAATCGCTGTCACCGGCAACAACAATCGCATGTTGTATGTGTCCGGCGGCTGAATGTCGTACCATGTCAACAGAGAGAAGAACATCCACCCGTTTTTGCTCATAGTATTCCTTATATCCGTCACGACGCCGCTGCAGCTTTCCAAGTCTGACAGCCCAACGTTCAAGCTTCGTGATTTCACCCATGAAAAGCTCGTGTTCTTCCATGCGCTTTTTTTCATTGTCGGTGGGATCGAGAGACATCCAGGGGGCGCAATAATAGAAATAACAGCGAAGCAGATCTAGCTGCACTGTCTTTCGTATAGGCCCTAAAAAATAATCCGCAAGATTCTCATACTTCGGTAGTGCGTCATACTTCTTAAAAAAACTGAGAAAATAAGCTCCGTCAATGAATATTGCTGCACGCACCTGATCACCTCTCCGTTTGTGCATCCTAATAAGAACAGATGCGCTTGTAGTGTAGAACTTGTTTTATTGTCTAACAGTCTCCAGCTGAAGTCCATCGTGGTCTTAAGCTGGGGAATTTCGGCAAATTGCTGAAAAAAATAAACACCGATAATGCCTTAAAGTCAAACATAATACTGATCTATTCCAGAGTATCGTAATCGTGCATGCTCTTCATGAAGCCGACGATATCGTTTTTTTTGTCAGATTCCATCCAGTTCATTGACTCTCGTGGATGTTCATTCAACGCTCCGCTTATCATGTAGGGGATATGATAGCCCCAATCGATATTTTGCTGCATTGGGGCGACATGATCCTGTATTGCCTGAAGAATCGGCAATAGACGATATTTCGGATTCTTCAGAAACATGATTAGCGTTTCGAGAGGACAGTTTCCCGCCCCTCGGCCGAGACCGAGCATCGTCGCGTCGAGATAGTTGCAATTTTCTATGATTGCGCTTATCGTGTTCGAAAAGGCGAGCTGCATATTGTTATGTGCATGAATACCAATAGTTTTTCCGGGCAAAGCGGCATGATATTTCCGGGCATAATCCTGAATCTGCTCGCAATACATGCTTCCGAAGCTGTCAACGAGATAGAACACGGGAATACATGATTTCGCAACATCGTTCAGAGCCTCATCAAGATCGCGTTCCATAACCTTCGACAGAGCCATCAGATTGACGGTCACTTCATAGCCCTTGTCCAGACAATGCTCGGCAAGGTATATCGCTTTATCCATCTGATGCACATAGCATGCGACCCGTATCATATCCAAAACGGTCTCGCTTTTTTGCGGTATCTCTTCAGGGCGAATTCGTCCGATATCAACCATTGCCGAAAGTTTAAGATCGCTTGCGTTGTCTCCGACTATTTTGCGAAGATATTTCTCTTCACAGAATTTGAGAGGGCCGACAACCGAATCATCAAAAGCGTCTTTGCTGCTTAGATAACCGATTTCCATATAATCAACCCCCGATGCAACACAGGCGTTGTAAATACCTTTCACAAATGCATCTGAAAACTGCCAGTTGTTCATAAGACCGCCGTCACGGACGGTACAAT
>JAEWVL010000046.1 GCA_023396665.1 Spirochaetota bacterium | reverse complement strand
AAAGGGGGATAAGGTGAGCGGCCGAAAACATGCGAAATGCAAGATCCGCTTTATTTGCCCGCACGTCGAGCCTGACAGGCTTGGAAAGCAGGATGTCGCCGCCGCGATCCCGCATTCGTACCGAGAGTGAATACTCTCCCTCTCGGGGAAAAACGACCGTCTTCCTGAATTTGGAAAGCTGTTCCCTGACCACACCGTCGTGAACCGAGGCCAAACGCTGCAGCGGAAGAATTTCGGCGCTTCCGCTCGAAAGATCACTTACTATCAGTTCCAGGATGTCGACACCGTCTTTGTCATAGGCCCTTCCCTCAATAGTGCTACGAAGAGCGCTGCTGCTGCCGTCTGACGGAAAATAAATCCAGACTTTCTCACGCGGAAAAGGGGTACAGGAAAGAACACAGAAAAAAAGAACACTCAGGGAAAGGGGAAGCTTTTTCATTTCAGATCACCGCCATATCCGGCAAAATATTTGCAAGCCAAGCTGTGGAAAAAGAAAGTATCAGCGCTGACGATGAAAACACGATTATGAGGCTTCTGTCAAATATTAATTGCTCTTTGCATTCAGGTGAAGTGCAACAAACAGCCGATACTCAAATAATGACACAAAAAGGGGAAACGGCGATGTCTGCATCAAGGTGGTCAACAGACCGGGCATGGAAGTGGTACAGAAATTTCGGATGGCTGATCGGGTGTAATTTTATCCCATCGAATGCGGTTAACCAGATCGAGATGTGGAGCGAAAAGACCTTCGATCCCGTCACCATACGGCGGGAACTTTCCTGGGCGGCGGGTGCCGGATTCAATTCGGTCAGAGTATTTCTTCACGACATGGTATGGTCTGATGATCGAAACGGCTTTTTCGCACGTTTCGGGGAATTTCTCGACATAGCTGAAAAACTACGGCTGAGCGTGGTGCCGGTTATCTTCGATGACTGCTGGCACAGCCCGCAACCCGGCATACAGCAGCCGCCCGTACCGGGAATACACAATTCCCGCTGGTTACAGTCACCGGGTATGCAGACAGTTCAAGACCCGTCATCCTGGAGCGGCATCGAGCTGTATGTTAAGGAACTTGTCAGCACCTTCGGCGCCGACAAACGCATCGTCATGTGGGATCTTTATAATGAGGCGGGAAACTATTTCCTGCCCTCACTTTCGAAGCAAGAACCGTTTCGGACACTGTCTCTGGCCTCAATATTTCTGAAAAAGAAACTTATGCCCGACCGTTCTCTTGAACTGCTGATGAAAAGTTTTGAATGGGCACGGTCATGCAAACCCTGCCAACCACTCACATCTCCGTTGTGGTTCAGAGACACGAAACTGAACAATTTTCTTCTTGGCGAATCAGACATCATCACCTTTCACAACTACCGTGATGTCAATGGACTCGCCTCGCATATAGAAAAGTTAAAACAAAGCGAACGTCCGCTTGTATGCACCGAATACATGGCACGTACACAAAACAGCCTTTTTGAAACACATCTGCCCGTATTCAGACAAAACGGTGTCGGCTGCTATTCATGGGGTCTCGTCGCCGGAAAAACACAGACCAATTATCCCTGGACTTCGACCAGGGGTGAGGGAGAGCCGTCATTATGGTTTCACGACCTCTTTCATCGGGACGGTAGCGCCTATCGCGAAACCGAAATTGCGGCTATCAAAAATGCTGTCGGCAAAACACTATGATCACACACTTTATGTGAAAGGCTTTGAAACACAGTCATCATTTTCCATATTTTGTTTGAAAATATTGTTCACTTTTCTCATGCTGCCGCTCAGCACAAGGACAGGTTCAAGGACAGCGTATGATACCAATGCATGATTTTCCCAGCGACATGACCCCTATCCCCCCGAAAAAGGACAGGCGATCTGCTTGCCCAGCGCAGTATCTGGTATTGCTGTGTTTTCTGCTGTTGTTGAACCGCCCTGAACTTCTGAATGCCGGAGGAAAAAAGCAAAAGCCGCTCGACCAGCACGCCATAAACATGAATTACCTTGTCGACAAGACGAAAGCAGCAAACAGCACCATTTTGCTTCATAACGATCTGAAGCTGCTTCCCCTGGTAGACCTTGCCGACACGAAAATCGCCTCGATCGCGATCGACCTTCCGGCAGCACGCAATTTCAACGATGAACTGCTCCGCTATACAACATTGACCCGCGTAACGGTGACACAGGACAAACTGAGCCGCAGCATTCGTCGCAATATTCTCAGACGCCTGAAAAACCACAAACTGATCATATGTTCTCTGCCCGCCAAACTGCTCGATGATCCTTCCATCTCAGAGTTTTTCGAAGACATACAAAAAAGCCATACGCTCATCGTCTGCCTGTACGGAGAATTCGGCGAACTTGCGAAGCTGCACAACATCACATTTCCTCTTCTTCTCAGCGATGCGCCGCAGGATAGTGCAGCCCGCTTCTGCGCACAGGTCATTGTCGGCGCCGAAGCGATATCCAACAAGCTCGCCGAAGAAATCTCGGCGGAGTATCCGAAGGGTGTCGGTTTTACAACACACAAGACGAGACTCTCCTACACCGTTCCTGAAGACGCCGGAATCCACTGCAGGCGATTCGGAGAAATTGATTCGCTGGTGAACGACGCTATCAATCAGGGCAGCACCCCCGGCGCGGTCGTACTTGTCGCGAAGGACGGCAAGATTATTTTCGAAAAGGCCTACGGCACCTGGACACCGGACGGTAATCAGGCGGTGATGACGAATGACATCTTCGACATCGCTTCAATCACAAAAGCCGCCGCCACTTCACTTGCGGTAATGAAACTAAGCGAAAGCGGAGAACTTGCACTCGACAAACCGATTGCGAACTATCTTCCCGAAACGAAGAAAACCGACAAGGCACAGCTTACCCTGCGAGAATTGCTCATACACGAGGCCGGTCTTGTTTCGTCCATTCCCTTCAGATCAAAGGTTACAAAGAAGGATTACCGCAGAAAATATTCAGCCGATTACAGCGTCCGTGTAAGTGAGAACTTTTATCTTCGGACCAGGTATTACGAATCGGTCATGTGGCCGCAGATTGTACAGTCCAAACTTTACGGGAGGGGCAATTACCGATACAGCGATATAGGCATGTTTTTCGTTCAGGAGATTGTCGAAAGAAGTTCGGGAAAGAAACTCGATACCTACGTGCAAAACACGTTTTACGGCCCCCTGGGTCTTCAGT
>JAEWVL010000023.1 GCA_023396665.1 Spirochaetota bacterium | reverse complement strand
GTATATGTTCAAAACTACGAGCTCCCTTAACCGGAAATTGCTGATAAAACAGCAGCAGATAAAGACACGAACGCAATTATGAGAATTTTCTTTCCCCGGTGATTATGCATTTGATGGCGGTTTTTCGTCATCTTATCCCCCCCCTTTGGCCTCTTGACTGAATAATCTTCACTTTCGCGCTGTTTATGCTATTCTCTGTTTATAAAGAAGCGCTGTTAGCGCTTGCAGGAGACAGCTATGAACAGAATGTTTGTGTTTTTTGCCGCTGTGCTTGTATTAAGCACAATGCCGCTGGCGGCCGACGAGAAGGCAGACGAGGTGATGAAAGGGCACTTTGCGCGAAAGAGTGCCGATTTCACGACGATGAGCGCAAGCCTTATGCTTGTTGACGGGAAGGGGCATACGCTTACGCGTGCGTTTGACCGCTATTCGGTTGAAGGGGACGATGCGGCCACCTACATCGAAGTGACACAACCCGCCGACATCGCCGGTGTGCGCTTTCTGATTCGCACAAAGGACGGCAAAAGCGAACAGCGTCTGTATCTTCCCGAATTGAAAAAATCAAGAAAAATCGCCGGTTCAGGATCATCGGGAAGCTCCAAGGGAGGGCGTTTTCTCGGCTCGGATATCTGTTACTATGATCTTGAGACCAGGAAAAAAGATGACGCACTTTACAGCTATGTCGGCAAAGAGACAATCGACGGAATCGAATATCACCTTATCGATGCGGTCGCAGTCGATGAAGAATGTCCCTACGGGAAAAGCCGCCTGTTTCTGAAAAGCGACAACCTGTTCATTTACAAAACCATACTCTATGACAAAAGCGGCACTGAGGTGAAGCGGATCGATGTTCTTGCTATCGAGACGAGTGCGGGGATAGATTTTCCCAAACGGATGGTGATAAAGGATCTCGTTCGCGATCATACTACCTTGTATGAAATGCGGTCGATAAAGGTCAATACCCCGATCGCAAAGAACAGATTTTCCCTTGAGCATCTGGAAAGATGAGGGTGCCCTTATGAAAAAAGGTATAATGGTAATACCCGCTATCTCATTTTGGTCTCGGCTGATTGCATTCGCTCTGTTCGTTTTCTGTTTCGGGTATTCCGTGCTCGCACAGCAAAACGAAGATGAGGATTACGATTCACTTTTTAAGCGGATGAACGAAGGGACTCAGGTCTCCCGGGGTAGCACTTCCGATATGCAGCTGTGGGCAGAGCATCGCTTCATGCTGCCGATGTACAGCGAAGATTGCGAATTCGCGTATCGCTCATCAGGTATCGCTCCGCTTGAACACCGTTGCGGAACCGAAGCGTCCATCGCTGCGATTAAGGCTTTTGCCGAAGTGAGTTTCGCCCACAGTCTGGAAATGCAGAGTGATCATGCATATACGGAAGTCTCGCTCGACGAGGCCTATATCAGCTATGGCCGAAATACCTTCCTTCTGTCCTGCGGCAACCAGATCTTCACCTGGGGTGTGGCCGATTCGTTTAATCCCACCGACTGGATTAACCCCCGTGACGAGCGCAATCCATTTGAATGCGGTAAAATGCCGGTCGCATCACTGCGCGTTTCGCTTTTCGCATCAGACACGCTTGCTTTCGACTGTGTATTCGTGCCGCACAAACAGCGCAACCGTCGTTTTCCGGACGAGAGCGACTCGGTGCCTGAAGAGATGTTTTCGTATGTCGTAAGCGGTTTTGATACGGATGCGGGAACACTTGAGTATTCCCATTACAGGCAAATCGCCTATGAAGAGGACAGACCGGATATACGCTCCTCGGCCGCCGCACTGCGCGTACGCTGCCTGTCGTCCGATTTTGATACTTCGTTCAGTTTCGGATATGACCGCGATCAGTATTTCACGCCGGATCTTTCGCTTGTCAGGCAGAGCGATATGTCGGTCGCGCAAAGCGGCTACATGATTGAGACCATGACGCTCAAAAGATCGGGCCTGTTTCGTTTCGGTGCTGAGGGAAAGATGATCATCGATCGTTTCGGATTGTGGTCGGAAAACTGTTTCACCTTCAATGAACGTTTTGACGGAGGTTCATACAGGCGAAGGGGAAGCGAATTTGTCAGCACGGAAGGGGTCGACACCAGTTACGGCAGCGGAGATCGCGGATATGCAAATCTGCAGTACAATCTGCGTTTCATTCCTGACTTCGACAGCTCGTTTTACGATGACTATCGCGATGGTTTACCTGATTCGTCCATGAACGACGATGCGGCGTACATGGAACGCTACTATTACCGTGCCCTGGTGCAGTCGATGGGTAACCGTCATTCGCGCTATCTTCACACGCTGCTTGCGCATAACGAATACAAAATAATCGAAAATCGTCTCGTGATCGAAGCGGATGCGGGATACCAGCTTCCTGTCGAATACAACAGGGATAATTCGAGCAGAATCGGTGTCATTATCAGCGGATTGAAAATGACCTTTACTCCAGAAGATGCGCTCAGATTGCACTTCGGAGCGCATCATGCTCTTCCCCTGCGTTACTGTTCGAACAATCACCGGCTGAAGATAGACCGCGAAAGCGAAATGAGCGAATCTTATGAAAAGTCCTATGTTTATGCCGGTGTCGACTATCGATGGCGTAAAAAGTTGTAAAATTTATATTAATTTAAATTAACAAATAGGAGTGTAAGAAAATGTATAAAACAATTTATTTAGTAACTGTATTCGTGTTGCTTGTGAGTCCGCTGTATGCCCGGTTCACAATCAGGAACGGTGAGTCTTTTCATTATCGGGAGACAGCCGCCGACAAAACGGCAAAAGAAACGGTCTGCACCTACAGCGTCGATGGGGACAAGTTTTCCTATGAATATCGTTCACCGGGTAACGAGTGGTCTGTCGTTACCGACAGCGCTGCCAGGCCGATTTCAATCAGGCATCGGATCGAGGGCAACGAGTTTGATTTCAGCTTCGAAGGTTCATCGGTTCATATGCGGGGAATGTGGAACGGCGCTCCGGTGGAACAGCGTGTCGATTTTAATACTTTTGTTACCGGAGAAAATGCGCTGCTTCTGCGCTGCCATGATTTTGACAGGGAAAAGTCGTTCTCGTTCATGCTATTGCAGCCTGACAAATACCCCGAGCTCAAGGCCTTTAAGATGAGCTATACCTTCGTCGGCACCGAGCGTGTACAGGTTCCGGCCGGCAGCTTCAACTGCCGTAAGATTCAGTTCTCGCTTGCGGGCGCCGGAGCGGTGATGTTCAGGGCTTACTATTATATCACTGATGACGATCGCAGAATAATCGTCAAGTCGGAGAATATGCCGCTCAAGGGAGAATCGGTTTTGCTCAAGATTGTAGATAAGTGATCATAGCGGCAGAATGACCGGCGGTGCCGCCCACGTATACCCGTGCTGCCGGTCTGATTCGCGAAAGAAGATCGCTGTTGACGGCTGAGTAAGTACATATAAGGAAATCGTTATGATTGAGAAAATATTCAAAAAAATAATTATGCTGCGTTTTCCCCTGCTACTCGCATCCTGTGCGCTTTTTCTGTATTTGGGCTACCAGATGCATTTCATAGAAAGCGAAGCTTCCGCATCCATCGACGACATTCTGCCGGAAGATGACGGGCAGGGTCTGGCATACGAAGAAATGAAGAAGATGTTTTCGCTCGATGCTGACGGGGCAGCGCTCTATCTCGTAGTGAAAACCGATTCGATATATTCTTCCGGGACACTTTCATTTCTTGCCGCAGTGTCAGAGAAGATTGAGGTGATGGAAGGGGTAAAATCAATAAGCGACATATTCACCGCGTATTCGATTCGCGGCGGCGACGACGGTGACTTGATAATCGAGCCGTTCATGCGGCGGGGGGATACCGATTACAGCGCTGCGGAGATCACGGATTTGTCAAAAAAAATACAGAGTGACCCTTTTGCGGCCCGGCGTCTTGTGAATGAAGAGGGTAGGGCCTGTGTTATCACGGTTAACTTCGCTGAAGGGCTCGACGAAGTTAAGCGGCGAAGCGTGATGAACGCCATAGCAAATCTGCTGTACCGTGAAAAAAGCGAGCGATCACTTCAGGGGGAGTTTTCCATGATCGGTGACGCAGCGGTGCAACGTGCGATTGCCGATGTTCAGGCAGGTGAGGGCTTCATCTTTCCCCTGATGGTCTGTACACTCTGCGTTATATTGTTTCTGCTTTTCAGAAGTTTCATGGGCGTCGTCGTTCCCCTTACGATAATGATGCTGTCGGTGACGACGACAATCGGCATCAAGGCCCTCGCCGCTTCGAAAATGTCGACAATAGATCCGATGCTGTATGCGCTGATCACCACCATATCCATTTCAGACTCTATACATATCATTTCCGCCTGGTACAACACCAGTCTTGCCGACGGTCTTTCCCGAAAAGACAGAATCGCCGCTGTGCTCGCGCATTCTTTGTACCCCTGCTTTCTTACTTCGGCGACAACGGCAATCGGATTTGCGGCGATTGCCATCACCCGAATCCCCCAGACCCGTTCATTCGGCATCATCGCTTCAGTGGGTGTTATCGTCGCCTACCTTTGGACTTTTATTTTGGCGGGACCGCTTATCAGCGTTTTGCAGCCTCTATCAAAACCGCTGTCCTTTCCGTTTCTGAACGGTATTTCAGAAGGTTTGCGGCGGAGCGGTCAGACCTTGTCGGATCGCCTGTCTTTGTTCATCGCCGTAAACGCAAAAAAGGTTTTAGTTGTGGCGGCACTTGTCGCGCTTGTCTGCGGTATCGCAGTGTTGTCCGTCAAAACAGGAACAAATCCCTATTCTTTTCTGAAAGATTCTCATCCGATAAACCGGGCGCTGCATTTCGTTGAAACTGAATTCTCGGGTATTTCCTCGGTCGATATCGTATTCAAGACGGATGAGGCGGGGTATTTCAAATCGGCGACTGCGCTTTCGGTGCTCGACAGCGCAGTCGCCGAGATGGAGACTATAGAGGGTGTCACTCGCAGCGATTCTTTACTTCTGCTGATTAAGCAGATGAATGCGGCCATGCATGGCAAAAAGCAGGGACACTATGCGCTTCCCGATTCAGACCGGCTGATTGCGCAATACCTTCTGCTCTATGAGATGTCCGGAGACGGTGATGTTCTTGCACGATGGATGAGCGACGATTACGCGAAGGTGCGCGTAAGGCTGATGGTGGGCAATGATACCGATATCGTATCGCTGAAGAGACGGCTTCAGACAATTGTTTCGGAGATGAAGTTTTCACAGCCGGTAGAGATGATAGTTACGGGCGATGCGTTATTGTGGCAGCGGATCGATTCACATTTCATCAATGGTCAGATGACAAGTCTTCTTGTTTCGCTGACTGTTATTCTGGGCTCGCTCTTCTTCGTCTTCTCGTCACTGCGTTTGGGAATATACAGCGCTCTGGTAAATCTATTCCCGATTCTTTTCGGTCTCGGGCTGATGGGTCTTAGCGGCATACAATTGAGCATGGGTACGGTGATGATCGCTTCCATCGCGATCGGCATCGCTGTCGATGATACAATACATTTTCTCTTCAGGTTCAGAGAGCTTGACGGGAGCAACGAAGCCTTTGCCGAAAAACTGCAGAAGACCAACCGGATGACACTTCGTCCGGTCATATCGACTTCACTGATTCTTGCTGTCGGTTTTTTCTCCAACATGAGCTCGTCATTCAAGCCGAACTCATATTTCGGTCTTATCTCTGGCATCGTTATCATCAGCGCATGTGTTGCGGATGTGTTCATTCTTCCGTCGCTGATCGCCGTTTTCGGTTATTCGGCTAAGGGGAAAAAACAAGGAATCGGAATGTCGCTTTTTTAGCTCTGAAGAAAAGTGCGGGTGACTTGCACTGAGATCAGTGCACAGTGACCCGCTTTTTTCCTTTTCCGTCGGGAGAGTCGAATTCAAGTCTGTTGTCGTCGACCCATTTGGGGTTAAACGGTTTCGCCTGCGATTCTGCAATTTGTTGTCTTTCGTTTTTTTCGAGGTCGTAGACGGAGAGGCTCATTTTTTTGCCGCTGTCGATCAGCTCGCTTTCCGCGTCGCTGTCAAATACAAAGGGATAATCGCTCATTGCGATTTTACCGGTATTGAGATTGAGATCATATTCGCTTGAAAGTCCAATCTCTTCGGTTGCGTAAATTTTCATTTCCCAGTTTGAAATTTCGACTGCAATGATGACAGAGGGCGCCCCCCCTTCACTCATCATCAGCCAGAATCGTTTCGAGTCGTCCGACCAGCCCAGCACCTCAAAAAAACCGATAGCCGCCCGGTTCTGTTCGGTAATCGAAAACGGGGAATATTCGCGAAGAGGCTTGCCTTTGATGTCACAAACAGTCACTTTCTCGTTTGTGCTGATGCATATCATTGTCAGATCGGGAGCCACACGAAAATCAAGACCCTGGGTACTGAAGAGCAGTTCACCTTCCGCTCTGCCGGCGTCATAACGCCACAGTTCATCCTGCCACTGTGTCCATTCAAGCAGGTCACCCGTTCTTCGAATGATGAAAACACTGTCGCCGTGAATCTCCCTGAAGTGATAGTGATCCATATATACTTGTGATACGGTAGCGAAGAGCTTCGCTTCTCCCTTATCCTTGATAAATAACCCGGTTTCGCCGCTTTCTTCTTTGTCCTCGCAGATGACTGAACTGGCGGCTTTATCTGCGTTTTCGGCAGTGCTGCCTTGTGGCTGTTTGCAGAAAGACAATGATACCATTGCCACAAACGCGGCGATAAGAATAACTTTTTTTTTCATGTTCTCTCCGGGATTCGTAAGTATCGGGTAAACGGGCCGGCCCAGTTTTCAGCGCGATAGAGCAGCCTGTTGCTATCGTCCTGTAACCGCCTTGCGTTGCTGTCTCGATGGCGATGGGCATGAGATGAGATGTCCATAAATGCGCGGCAAAATTTAGCACTTTTGCCGGTGAAATGCAATCATTTTTTTAGAAGGGTATTCCGGATTGAACTATTTGATATATTAGTGGCGGCTTTGCATGATTAAAGCTGTAAAATTCCATACCGGTTTCGATAAGGTCCCGTTTATCGCAAAATCGTTTGAAATGCAAGCTGACTGGATTATCTTTCCCGAAAAAAAACCGCAGCGTGTATCGGCTGCGGTTATTTTGTTATACAGATGCAGGTTGTTGTGCCAGGAGACCTATATGGCCTTGAGGCTGTTGACGAGATCCATCATGGCTTTTTTGTTCGCGTCGTATTTTTCGGCGGTGGTCGAAACGAGTATTTCATATACCGTGCCTTTGACGTCATACGCGGCAAAGATGTACTTGTCGGTACCCGAATCTGTCTTTTCGGAATACTCGCTGAAAAAGGTGTTGATGCCGTTTACCGTGATTGCCGACGGTGCGCTGTACTCGACACCTTCCGAAGAAGCCTTGAGTTCTTCAAGGTGTGACGCCAGGTAATCGCCTGCGCTTGCCCCATCAAGAGGGTCGCTGAACATGATCGCGTCAAGTTCGGCCGAGCTGTCTTCGATGGCGAGAATGATATCTTCGCTGTCGGTCTGTCTTGTCGTCCATGAGTCAGGCACCGTAAGGCTTACATTTCCGTCATTCGTCTGAAAAGTGGTCATGACCGGTTCTTTGGGGGCGCTGTTTCCGCCTTTTCCGCAAGCGGCAAGTGTCGTAAGAACAACCAATGACAGAATCAAAGCTGCAAGTTTTTTCGTTTTCATTTAAAATGAAACTCCTTTAAAATAAAATGTTTTCCCGACAGTCCGCTTGCTTTCGGCATGATGCTTTTCTATTGAAATGCTATCCGAACAAGCGGGGGGATATCGGTAATTTGACAGGCGGAATGCTCCGCTCATTTCCCGATAGTAGTGTAAAAAATAAACTCTGTCGTCCAGAGTTATAATTATGTACGATATTTTTAGATTTTTTTTGGTTGCGCAATAACACAGTTTATCTTCCTGAATATAGATCGGATCGTTTGTATGGATTTATTGCCGTATTTTACAAGGAGTAAAGTGACGCGGCATCTTTCAGCGGCGGTTTGCGTTTTTTTGCTGAACAGATTATGGTCGCCTGTGCGGGAAATGGATAATACAATTTTTAATAATTCTCTCGGTTACATATTGGGTTCCGTATCATTCTTTTTGTTCGTCGTCTCCGGTATCGTTTCACTGATGAAAGTCAAGTTTGGATTGAGCAAGTTGATCGTTGTTCTTGGTCTTACTTACGGCATATACGCCTTGTCGGATCATGTTCTCCGCAATGGGCTTGCTTTCTACGTAACGGATTGGCATTACGCAGGTGCGTCGATGATCGCGATGACATGCGGTGCTTTGGTCCTTTATGCGCGGATTCTGTTTACAAGGAAAATGGTATCGTTCGGAAGAGTTGCGGCTGTGTTTGTGATTCCCTGTATTCTCGTTATGTCCGCATTCGCGCTTGCCGTGTCAGGGCAAATAAACGGGACAAAGATCATTGTGAACGCTTCGGTACGGGAATCTCTCGTTTTCAATGCTGGTGGTGCCGCATACCTCGTTCAGGTTCTGATCTATCTGTGGTGTGTGGCGGCGCTGGGGTTTGCTGCGTATGACAGTTTCTGCATTGCGCCGGATTACAGAAGGGAAAATTCAGCTCTCAAGCCGGTGCCTTTTTATTTGGGGCTTCTGTCGCTGATGTTTGCATCCATTACAGTTCTGTTTGTGTTAAACTCGTCCTGGTTCCTTATTGTGTACCGTATCGAGTTTTTCTTTTCTCTGTTTTTTATCTCTTCAAGCGTCATTTCGTATCACAGTTATCCGAAATTGTTTATCTGGTCGGATACCTGCCTTTCAAACTCATTCGGTTATCGCCGTTCAAAAATAGGTGATCTTGACGTTCCGGCTGTGGTAGACAAAATGGAACGCATTATGACGGAGCAGCGTCTTTATTGCGATGAAAAACTCTCGCTTGACACACTCGCTTCGGAAGTCGGAATCACGAAACACCAGCTCTCGGAGATACTGAATGGAAATATTAAAAAGAATTTCAACACGTATGTTAATGACTTCAGAATCAAAGAAGCGGTGAAAATACTCGACAGGGGCGGTGAAGAGACCATTCTGTCCATAGCCTATCGTTGCGGTTTCAATTCGAAAACCACTTTTAACAGTCTGTTTTTCCGGCATACGGGAATGACTCCGAGCGAATATCGCCGAGTCAAATCTCAATCCGCGGCGGCATATTCTTCGGACAGAAAAAACGATGCCTCTTGTCGATCAGAGCCTGTAGACTCCGCATCGGCGGATAATTGCAGATTATGATAATTGTGCAGTTATCCGCATTTCATCCCTGTTCGCAGCATGTCTGTCAGAGAAGCCGCCCTGCATGCCTCGCTTCTTGTTATTGACTTTTTGTTAAAGCAGCGCAATAATGATTTCAGGCTGTCCCGGGAGGCTTTGTTATGATGCAACGAACTGCACTGCGAAATCTTGTCGCTTTGTTATCCGCTACTATACTTCTTCTGGCGGCTGCAGGCTGCGACGAAGAGTCGTCGCGCGATCTTGATCTCTCACGCCTAACACCCTCAAATTTCAAAGGCGGCACAACACCGATCATAAGTCTGTCCACCAACGGCAACAACTGGACCTGGAATGATCCGCATGTGATCAAAGATGGCGCACAGTACTGCATGTACGCGAGCGCGACGGAGAACTTCACAACACTCGTCAGGATATTCCGCCTGGTTTCAGACGACGGCGTCAGCTGGACCCTCAATCCCTCATCACCGGTTCTCGACACGGGAGCAGCGGGGACCTGGGACGCCGGTGCGGTCGAAACGCCTGCGGTCGTATACTTCAACGGTAACTACCACATGTTCTGGACCGGCTACAGATATTCGCACTATGACAGCGCCAATTTCAGCACCTCGTATTTCCGTATCGGTCATGCTGTTTCCGCGGACGGCATCAGTTTCACCCGCGACGATTCGTTCGTCGTCGCTCCGAGCGGAGCCGCCGAAGACGGCAATACCGACAATGACTGGTACGCCTTTATCGTGGGAGAACCCGCGCCGGTAGTCTTCAAAAACAGGATATATCTTTATTTCACCGCCGCGGGAGCGGACAACGGATCGGATCTGGACATGGGAAGCGGTGCTTCGCTTCAGGTGATCGGCCTTGTCACGAGCGCCGACGGCTCTTCGTGGAGCGCACCGGCACGGGTACTCAGGCCGCAACAGGATATATATCCGCGCAAGCCCGATTCGAATTCCGATTACTGGGCCGGCTATTCGACGCCGAACGCGATAGTGCTCAACGGCGAGATGCATCTGTTCTTTGATGTCGCCCGTCAGTATGCCCTCGCTCCCGCGCCGATCGCGGAAACATGGATTCAGGAGAAGCTGCATCACGCCAGATCAGGCGACGGCATCAGCGGATGGATACAGGACGATTCTCCGATCAGATCACAATCGGATTTCGCCTGGACAAGACGCGAAATCCGTTCCCCCGACGCGTTTCTCGACGGCACAACGCTTCGGCTCTACTTCGCGGGCGATTCGCTGTACTTCGACAATCAATTCGGCATCGGCATGATGAGCTGCGATCTCTCCGCCCGGTGATGGGGGCATATTCATTAAGGTCGGTTAGTTGAATGAACAAGACACGCTACCCCTTGTTTCTGGCGCATGGAACGGGATTCAGGGACGATAATCCCCTGTTTAACTATTGGGGAAGAATACCGAAGGCTTTGCGCGAGTGCGGTGCGCAAGTATATTACGGCGGCCAGGATTCCTGGGCGACAATCGAAACGAATGCGGCTATTCTCAAACAGAATCTGCTTGAGGCGCTTCGCATAAGCGGCGCCGAAAAGGTCAATATCATCGCGCATTCAAAGGGCGGGCTCGAGGCGCGTTACATGATATCGTGTCTCGGCATGGCGTCCCATGTCGCCTCCTTGACAACGATATCAACACCGCATCACGGATCGAAGAGCATCGATCTTTTCTATGACGTACCGGCGTTTCTTTATCGCCTTGTCGCATTTTTCGTCGATCTCGCAAGCCGGATAATCGGCGACAGGCATCCCGATTTTTATACCGCATCCCGGCAGCTCTCCTTGCGGGAGTGCAGGGCTTTCAACGACATGTGTCCGGATGCCGCATCCGTTTTTTATCAGAGTTATTCAGCGCGTATGCGTTATCCCTTCAGCGATCTCATGTATGTGTTTATGAATATATTTGTTAAAATAGTGGAGGGCGATAACGACGGGCTGGTAGCCGATCTTGCGGCTCGCGGTCTCTAACCTTCTCCTTTTCGTAAAACGTCCCGTGTCCGTGATGTGGCATTTTCGCCGTGATCAAGTCTTTGGGGAGGTTGACAATACTATGGCCTTGAAACATGGCAGAAGCTCGTTCATCGGTGCCGAAGCTTCCAATAAGAAATCATTGCTTTATTTTCACTTTTTCATAATCTGTAACGTTTTCTTCTGGTTCGTCGTTCCGTTTGGCGCTTCGGCCGCGAATAGCAAGGACGGCGACGTATCGACCGCAGCAAAGAGCGATACCTTTCTGCTTGAAGTGCCGATCGATTTCAATACGAAAGATATCGCAATCGGTCTGGAGCTAAAATACCGTTTGCCCTACATCTCCCATTTGTACGGCGGTATCGGTTTTTCCTGCCGGCCCTTCGCACTGACAACCTTCGAACATAGCGGCGATTATCTGGTTCAGAAAAAAATCAACTCATATCATGTGCCGCT
Organism: Spirochaetota bacterium; assembly: GCA_023396665.1. GTDB lineage: Bacteria > Spirochaetota > UBA4802 > UBA4802 > JAFGJZ01 > JAEWVL01. The sequence goes on along the minus strand of JAEWVL010000023.1, from coordinate 5,257 downwards.
GCTGCTGCTCGAGAAGCAGCAGCCCCTCGCCGGCGCTTTCGGTGTCTTCGTTACCGGCGCTGTCGCGGGTGTTTACGAAGATGTGCGGGGTTTGCGATCGGGCGATTCCTACACTTTTATTCCCCTCGGCAGACTTGGACTGATATATAAAGCCTCAATGCTCGTTTTTCGGGCAGGATACGAATATTTTCCACTTGATCACGTTCCCGCAAACCGCTTATATCTTTCCGTCGGAGTAAGACTATGAAAAAGAAGACAGCATTGCCGCTTCTCTTTATTCTTGCGGCCGTTTTATTCAGTATATTCTTTTGCGCCTGCGAAGATACCGATGAGGAGGAGGATTGCGAACCCGCGCCGCTTTTTTGCGACACCTTGGCACCGGATAGCGGCAATCTCAGTATCATGGTCAGTACGCCGCAGGCCGGCAGCGAAGTCGAGGTGCATATCTTCACCGGCGAGCTTGACGAGGTACCCGATATCGAAGAAGAGGCCTGGTATTCCCGCGGCGCAACGGAAGATTTTTCGTTCGAGACGGAAAACGGCTATTACAGCGCAGTCGCCTACTATACGATAGGAAATCAACAAGTTGCCGCAATCGACGGTGGCAGTCTGTCCTATTCCGATGAGGAATATTGTTATTCGGTCACCTGTTATGAACAGGGATCGCTGACCCTTGATCTTCGTTTCAACGAAGCGGCTTACGAAGACTACAGTGACGGAAAAGATGATAATTGTTTTATCGCTACGGCGGCATACGGGGCAAAGAATGCCGCCGAAGTGATGACTCTGCGAAGCTTCCGTGACCGGGTGTTGAAAACGAATCCTCTCGGCAGAGCATTCATCTTCGCGTATTATTCGGTATCCCCCCCGTTTGCACGCATTATTCGGAAAAATCCTTCGCTCGCTTTTTTAACAAGGCAGATGCTCGCTCCGATCGTCTTTTTCATACACAGGCCGGCTTTCTTTTATCTCTTTCTGTTTTTTGTGCTGGCTTTTGTGCCTTTGCCGATTGTTATGAAATACGTCAGAAAACGGCGCAGCACATTCCGATAGACCCTGTCTTTCAAAGTCTGATGGATATCTTTCGTTCGCGAAAGGACAATTATGTAATCGGGATCAGCCGAAGCGGCAATTATACCAAAAGGAGAGTTTTATGAAAAAATTTTTTATGTTCGCAGCGATTGTCTGGGGATGCGTTCTTTTTGCCGCTGATATCGAGACAAACATATCACTCGTGAATACCACTGGCAAAAGCGGCAAAATACACGTGGCCATATTTGATACTTCGGCGGGCTTTAAGAAAAAAGACGCAATGAAACGGCAGACCCTGCCGGCCGGCACTTCGAATATGAGTATCAGCCTTCCCGCCGGCGAGTATGTGGTTAGCGCCTATATCGATGTGAACGGCAACGGAAAGGCTGATGCGAGCTTGATCGGCATACCCAAAGAACCGGTCGGAATAAGCAATTATGACGGTAAAAGCATTCCGGGAAATTTCGACAGACACAAGGTCGTCGTCGGTGAGGGAAAAGACAGGATTACCGTACGTCTTGTCGAAATTATGGCGGGTAAAGAGGAGTAATACATCAGGGAACCCCGATATTATGTACAGTTATATCTCGCAAGAACGCACTTTTTCAGCGCGATCGCGACGTAAATCGACCGCGAGTGAAATAAGTGATTTACAAAGTACGGCGATTGTAGTATTTTCCATAAAGAAGAGCTTGTATACATAAACACGGGGATCGGACATGGCTAAAAGAGAAGTGCCTGACAACATAAAAAAACTCCGCTCGTTTTTCATACTCGCCGCCATACTGTCGGTGCTGACATTTTTAGTGTATCTGTCCGCCGGAAGATATATGTATTACAAGACACACGAGGTGATGGTTCGCAGCGTAGGGGGTAAATTCAAGAAGCCGCATGAGGATGTGGTACTCATTCTGATAGATCAGAATTCAGTGCTTTGGGGTGAGGATATCGGTCTCGGACGCTGGCCCTGGAATCGAAGCATTTACGGCGACATTCTTACCTATCTCAATGAGGGGGATCCCCCCAAAGCCATATTTTTCGATATTATCTTTTCTGGAAAGGATCAGAGCGGCGCCGACAGTGACGATATTTTTTCTCAGGCGATCGCTCTGGGGGGAAATGTCTTTCACAATGTCATCCTTTTCCCCAATTCCGAACGACCGAACATCATGGAGTTGCCCGCCGATATAAGTGAAGGGCATTCTTTCAGCGTCAGGGGTGAGGGGCTTGACAAACTCATATTGAGTGACAGCTATAATGAGGTCGAACTGCCCTATCCCTGTTTGCGTGCCGATGTCGACTGTTCGAAAAACCAGTATCAGGTCGAGGGAGCGCAATCGACGCTCAAGGGAATTGCCGTTCCGCTCGTCACTCCCGATCCGGACGGGGTCTTCAGGCGGGCGGTTATGCTGTACAGGTACGGCGGTAAATATTATCCCTCCATGGCGCTTGCCGCGTTAAACGCTTATCAGGGCCTTAACAATGAGGTCAGTGTCGGCGCCGATCTGGTGATAAAATCGGGTAACTACACCATTCCGGTCGACAAAAACGGAAATTACATGGTGAACTACCATGTCAAAGAGCGTTTCGTTCCCTATGCGATGAGCAGTCTGCTCGAATCTGCCGCCAATTTCTATCAGGGGAATGCTGAGGGGATCGAAATCGTTCCCGGCCAGTTCAAAGACAAAATTGTCATAATCGGTGCCTCCGCCGAGGGAGCGCAGGATCTCAAACATACGCCGATAAGCGTGAAAACGCCAGGTCCCGAGATACACGCGAATATCATCAGCAACATTCTTCAGAATAACCATATTATTCGCACCGGTCCCGTACAGGCGCTGTTCGTGTCTGTGTTGATGATGCTGTTGACCGTATTCATCGTCGTGTATGCGCAGAATCCTGTTATCAAGATCGGCAGTAATATAGCGATATACTCCGTTTTCGCGCTTTTTTCCGCGATGCTCTTCTCGTATACGAATGTTCTGATCAACTCGATTTTCACTCTCACTTCGGGAATAATAGCGACGACTGGATCTTACATGTTTTTAAGTATGACAGAGGGGGCCGAGCGACGCAAATACAGCAAGATCCTCGGCAACATGATAGATCCGACGATCGTCAAAGAGGCCTTGACAGACCTCGAGACGCTGCGTAAGGGCGGTGAAAAAAAGATTACCGCTTTTTTCTCCGATGTCGCCTCGTTTTCGACCATCAGTGAGAAACTTTCCAGTTCAGACCTCGCCGCGCTGCTGAACGAATATCTCTCGGCGATGACCCTTATCCTCAAGCAGCAACGCGGTACACTCGATAAGTATATCGGCGATGCCATTGTCGGCATATTCGGCGCGCCGGTGGAGATCGAGGGCGCTTCGCTGAAAGCCTGCCGCGCTTCGCTTCAAATGCAACAGAGACTCTACGAGCTGCATGCAAAATGGAAGGCCGAAGATGCCTATTGCGAAGAGGCCAGAAGCATGTCCTTTCGTATCGGCCTCAATACGGGTCTTGCCAAGGTCGGTTTCATGGGAACTGACGAGCTTGCTGCTTATACGATGATGGGGGATACCGTCAACCTCGCCGCGCGGCTTGAGGCCGCCGGAAAAGACTACGGTGTCATGATACTCGTCAGCCAGTATACCCGCGCGGAAATCGGCGATGAGCTGCTTTTCCGCAAACTCGACGCTGTCCGTGTGAAAGGGAAAAATGAGCCGGTGCTCATCTTCGAACTGGTCGGCGATCCCGCAACGCTCGCCGCCAATGCAAAGGAATCCAGCGCCCTTTACGAGAGAGGCTTCGAACTGTATCAGAACCGGCACTGGTCGCAGGCGATCAAACACTTTCGAATGTCGATAAAATCGGGCGGTCTTTTTTCTGACAGGGCCGCCAAACTGCTTATCCTGCGCTGTCAGGAATATAAAAAGAACACTCCACCCGAAAGCTGGGATGGTGTGTTCACGAGAACGCACAAATGATGGAGGTAACACGATGAAAAAGACAATTGCAGTGCTTCTGCCCTTGTTTATCGCGATGCAGTTGCAGGCGCAAACACTATATGTTTCGTCAGTCAAGGCGAGTCTTTTCTCAGCACCGGGAGCCGAGGGTAAGGTGACCCAACAGCTGAAACGCGGCGATTCGATCGAGGTGCTCGAAAAAAACGACAAGTGGCTGCATGTTTCATGCTCTTCGGGAAAAGGCTGGATACAGTCGCTGTTTGTCAGTACGAAAAAACCTTCGGGTCAGATCACGGTTCTGGGAACCGCTGAAAAAAGCGGAAGAGTGCAATCCCGAAAACGCGCTTCTTCCGATGTCACCGCGGCGTCCGCGCGAGGCCTGGTGCAAAACGACAAGGCTCTTTCGCGTTCGAGAACAAGCAGCGTGCAAAACTATAATCCCCAGGATCTGCTTGAGGTCGAGTCGCTTGCAATCTCTGAAAACGAACTGAGACATTTTCTTTCCGAGGGTGGCATACAGTGAGTAAAAAAATACTTTCCGCTGGCGCCTCATTGTCCGCAATTTTGTGGCGCATAACGTGCATTGCTTTGTTTCTTTTACTGGGTAGCGGAATCGCCGCAGACGGGTATAACGACGAGGTTGTACTCGAGATACAGTACGGAAAGCTGCTGTCACAGAAAATACTTTCCCGGTATCCCCTTTACCGCAACAGGGAGCTGACGCACTATGTCAATTCGGTGGGTAAGAGCGTCGCGATGTTCGCCGGCCGTTCCGAGCTGAATTATCACTTTGCCGTGCTCGATGATGATTCGGTTAACGCCTACGCCGCTCCCGGCGGATATATCTATATCACGAAAGGTGCCATTCGTCTGATGCAAAACGAGGCCGAGCTTGCGGCCGTTCTGGCGCACGAGATAGGCCATGTCAATAACCGGCATATAATGAAACAGCTGCCTCCGCCGCGCGAAAGGGGGGGGATAAGTTTTTTCACGGCCTTTCTCGTTTCGCAGGGAGCCGTGGTTTCGGCCGCATTCGCCGAGGTTGTCGGCAAGGCCGAACTTCTGCTGTTCGAACAGGGCTATCTCGTTACGGACGAATACGAGGCGGATGCGAGCGCTCTGGTCTATCTCAACGCGACGGGTTACTCGGTCGATGCATTGTCAGATTTTCTCGGACGCATCGATCAGTACAAGAAGGGACACGGCGATGTCATCGTTTACAATACGCATCCCCCTGTAGAGGATCGCATTTCAAGAATCGGGCAACTTGTGCAGCA
>JAEWVL010000018.1 GCA_023396665.1 Spirochaetota bacterium | reverse complement strand
CATATGGGGATACAGGGCATAGTTTTGAAACACCATTGCAATGTCACGGTCTTTCGGATGCACATCGTTCATACGCTTGTCATCGATAAACAGATCGCCGGTGGAAATTTCTTCAAGACCGGCAAGCATACGAAGGGTTGTGGACTTTCCACAGCCGGATGGGCCGACAAGAACGACAAATTCCTTGTCATCAATCTCGAACGAAGCGTTATAAACCGCCTGAAAACCGTTCGGATAAACCTTGTTAATGTTGTTCAGTACCACTTTAGCCATTAACAACTCTCCTTATAGTAATTTGGTAAACCGCTGTTGCGGTAATGGCGCGACTGACAAAAGAACTTACATGTCAAGGGCCGCTGATTGTGAATTTGCATGAAATGCTCAGAAGCCGCAAAAACGCGTTTCTTCTATATAATACATTTACACTTTTACCTTTTAGTCATTGTTACCACTCCTGTCAATGAAATTTACCGGCAGAAGCAAATTAATTGGCATTTTCACAAAAACGAATGGACGGGTACTGATGCTGCTTCAATAGTATTTCGTCGACCAGCCCCTGTCTCATCGTATTTTTGCTGCGGCCAGGGCCGCAAGGGTGCAAGGACTTCGCAGACATGGATTTTTGCATACGGAACGGCCGAAACAATGCAGCTTATACAATTCTACAGCCCCGCAATTTACCTTGTACCGATTCTGTCGCTGTCATTTCTGCCGCTGTATTTATTCATTGGAACACTGCTTAAAAAAAAGACGGCCAAAATTCTTCTGTTCATCTCGGCTTCTTCATTATTGGTTCCCCGCTATCCCCTTATTCATTTTCTTGGCCGTTTTGTTTCGCATTTTCATCATAATGCGCCCGATCAGCCTGAATACAGAGTCGTTGCAATCTTTCTGCTCTTCTGGCAAACCCTGCTTGCCGCCTCGGCAGCATCGGCTCTGCCTGTCAGCAATTACCGATCCCGATTCGGAAAAGACCTTGAACAGTGTGAAAGCGGAAAAACGCCCCCACTGCCGCTGTGGAGACTGGCAACAGCACCGGCTATGTGCGCAGTCCTTATACTGCAGTTTTTTACCCTGGCAGACACTTCAATCGCAATACTATGCACAAACAGCAAAGGTCTTTCCGTATACTCAGTGTCGGATGCGCTTTTTGCTTTCTTTTTTGCAAACGAAGTCAGCGCGTTTATTCTGTTATCTTCAATAATACTCATAACACATGTTCTGCTTCTGTTTTCAGCACTGTATCTGTTCAAGAAAAGCAGGGAGCAATACATGAGTATCTCGGCATTGCATCAGAAAAAAAATGCGGGCAACGGGGCCTTATCAGTGCAGTCACAGGCTATTCTCAGGCAGAGTCTGATTGTATTGATTTTGGTATCTCCGCTTTTATTGATCCTCGCTGCTTTTTGCGGCGATATAGACTCCGTGGCTTTCAGCGGCAACAGAATGATGACACTGCTTATCCCCCGGCTTGTTCGCGAGTTTCAGATTATTCTGTTTTCTCTGATACCTCTTTTCTCTGTTCCTTTTTTCGCATGGGTATTTTCTCTTCTCACAACACAAAAAACTGGCGAAAAAACAGCTGTTTTTTCCCTATTGCTGATGCACCCCGCCGCAGCACTTGCGTGTTACTATTTTTTTGACTATATGGGATTGTTCAGTCTCCGGGGAGAAGCGGTCTATCATCTTCTTAAATCGATTCCGATGCTGTTCCTTTTCTCACTTGTTTTTCATGCATTAAGGAAAAAGTATCCCCCCGTAGCAGGAGAAGCGGGCCCCTTCGCCTACTACTGCTACGTGCTGCGCCCTCTCACAATCGCACATTTCGCGGGAATGATACTGATCATGGCGGCCTGGACGATGTTTGATCACAGCTACCAAAGCCTTCCCGCAGCGGGGCTTGAACACCTTCGCTTGATCGAAGCCATCGGACGCGATCTGCACGACAAAGGCCTGATGCAAACGAGTCTGCTGTTATACGGATTTGTTCCCGCCTTATTCTGCTCGGCCGGATTATTTCTGACACTGCGAAATGCAGGCGATTGTTGACTTGACAAACGGCCGCTTTCGGCATCATTTTATTTCAAAAGATTTTGAGAGGCTGTATGTCCGGATACATGTTGCAAATGGCTGCAATTTCCAAATCGTTCGGCGATGTAATGGCAAATGACGCGGTGGATCTTGCGGTGAAAAAAGGTGAGGTTCGCGCAATCGTCGGCGAAAACGGCGCTGGAAAATCTACACTCATGAAAATACTCAACGGGCTGTATCCCCCGGACAGCGGCGAAATTTTTATTGATGGCGAACCGGCAAGAATCATGACGCCCGGTGACGCCGCCCGCCTCGGTATCGGCATGGTATATCAGCATTTCATGCTTGTCCCCACACTCAGCGTCGCGGAAAACATGATTCTCGGCGTTGAGCCGGGAAAATTCGGCATGCTCGACATGAAAGCGGCGCGGGAACAGGTTGTACGGGTCTCGGAACAATACGGACTGAAGATTGATCCGAACGCCAGGGTTTCGGGACTGTCGGTGGGAATGCAGCAGCGTGTCGAAATACTGAAGGTGCTTTTCAAGGGAGCGAGAATTCTGGTTTTTGATGAGCCGACCGCCGTTCTGACACCGCAGGAGGTGAAAGAACTTTACAAGATCATCCGCAAGCTCATCGACGACGGAAAAACTATTCTTTTTATAACGCACAAATTAAATGAAGTTCTCGAAATTGCCGACATGATTACGGTGCTGCGTCAGGGGAAACTCGCCGGAGAAATCACGGCCGCCGAGGCCACCAGAGAGAAGATCGCGACCATGATGGTCGGGCGCAAGGTACTCTTCGATCTGCAGAAGGTTGAGGTAAAGCCGGGTACACCCGTTTTGGAAATAAAAAATCTTTTCGTCAACGGAGACAAAGGGCTTCCCGCTGTTGAAAATCTCTCATTGAGTATTCGTGCCGGTGAAATAGTGGGCATTGCCGGCGTTGACGGCAACGGACAAACTGAACTCATTGAGGCGCTCTGCGGTCTTCGCAGAATAGAGCACGGTACGGTACTGGTCAACGGAAAGCCCGTAAGCAGACTGAAGCCGAAAGCCATTTGCGCATCGGGCGTCTCACACATCCCGGAAGACCGCCACAAACGCGCCGCAATCGCGCAATTTTCCATTGCGGAGAATCTTGCGCTCGGCACACACTATTCAAAATACGCGAAGGGTTTCAAAAAACAGCTGCTCGATGCCGTTGCAATGACACACGATGCGCGGCAAAACTGCCGGAAATACGATATACGACCGAATATGCCGGAAAAGAGTTTCTATCAGCTCTCGGGCGGAAACCAGCAGAAGGTTATCGTCGCCCGGGAACTGGAGAAAAACCACGATGTGCTGATAGCATCGCAGCCCACACGCGGTGTTGACATCGGGGCAATCGAGGCGATTCACAACATGCTGCTTGCCGAGAAACGGCAGATGAAGGCTATTCTGGTCGTTTCTGCCGAGCTGTCGGAAATATCGGCCCTGAGCGACCGTATTGCGGTCATGTACGAGGGGCAGCTTATCGGCATTATGCAGCAGAAAGAGGCTACAGAGGAAAAAATCGGGATACTTATGGCGGGGGGAAAGCTTGATGCGTAAAAATCTGCTCTCATTTCTGGTGCCGCTCATCGCGGTATCGAGCGCCCTTATCATCTGCGCGATAATAATCATGCTGATGGGGAAAGACCCCCTGCTGGCCTACTATCACCTGCTGAGAGGAGCCTTCTGGGGAAAAAGCGCTATCGCGCAAACACTCATACAGGCAACCCCGCTTATCTACACCGGACTGGCCGTCGCATTCGCCTTTCGAGCCGGACTTTTCAACATCGGCGCGCAGGGACAGGTGATCATGGGCGGACTCGTGGCGGCCTCATTGGGAGCTTTTGTAATGACGCCGCTTCTGAACAACATGCTCTTCATGATCATGCTGGTCTGCGCCGCCGGTTTTATCTATGCGGCCATTGCGGGTTGGCTGAAAGCCAGGCTCGGAGTACACGAGGTCATTTCGACAATCATGCTCAACTATGTGGCCATCAACCTTGAAAATTATATGCTCAACTATCCTCTCAAAGAGGGGGGATTAAAAGGGCCCAGCCCGCAGTCGCCCCCTGTCATGGAGTGGGTGCAGTACTGGAACATCATTCCGGGAACGAACCTTAATTTCGGCCTCATCATCGCGCTTGCCTGCGCCGCCGGAGTGTGGTTTATTCTCAACAGAAGCGTTGCCGGATATGAAATTAAAGCGGTCGGCCACAACGCCCCGGCGGCTGAAAATTCGGGAATAAACGTGCCCTGGCGAATCATTCTCGCGCTCGGCGTATCCGGCTCGCTGGCCTCGCTCGCGGGGGCGGAACGCGTGCTCGGCGGCATCGGCCAGGATCGATACCTGTCCGGATTGATGGCCGACTACGGCTTTGACGGCATTGCGGTGGCTCTGCTCGGCAAGAATCACCCCGTCGGGGTGGTGGTGGCTGCTATTCTTTTCGGTGCCCTGCGCGCCGGAGCGATGCGCATGCAGTTCATGGCAAATGTTCCGAGCCAGGTGATCATCATCGTTCAGGCGATCATCATCGTTCTCGTGGCTGCGGAAAATATTTTCCGTTTCGCACTGGAAAGATTTTTTCACCAAAAGGCGGAGGCCTAGAATGACCATTCTCTCGATTATCTTTTTTCAGACGCTTCGCTCCGGCGCGCCGCTGTGTATCACGGCCTCCGGTGCAACCTGCTGTGAACTCACCGGCGTAACGAATATCGGCCTGGAAGGAATGATGCTTATCGGAGCCTTCGCCTCTGCGGTGATATCTTTTTACACCGGAAACCCCTGGGTGGGACTTTGTGCAGGCATGTGCGCCGGAGGCTTTCTGGGCTGGCTTCACGGAATCATCAGCATCCGTTATCGGGGCAATCAGATCGTGTCGGGGGTGGCGATCAATCTGTTTGCGCTCGGGTTTACCGAGTTCATGCTGCGGGTGCTTTTCAATCAGTCGGGAAGCTCCCCGCAGGTAAACAAGATTCCCTCGTGGGGCTCGGTATCCCCCCTTC
>JAEWVL010000447.1 GCA_023396665.1 Spirochaetota bacterium | reverse complement strand
TCCTGGCCGGCAGAGACCTTTTGCGCGAGTATCCCGCTTTATTGTTCACCAACGTGATAGTTGCGGTCAATATCGGGCCGCTTTTTTATCTGTATATGAAAACGGTTCTGTCGCCCCGAAAATATTTTCAAATAAAGGATCTGCTGTACTTTATTACCCCGTTAATCATTATCGCGGCACTGCTGCCGTTTCTGACATTGCCGTCATCGCAGAAAATTCTGCTTAACGGCGGCTTTGCCGAAACACAGATTTTTTCTCCGCTTCGAATTTTTGTGATGGCCGCGATCGCCAATATGCTGGTGTTTGCGCTTGTCACCACTTACCGCTTTGTATTCAAAACCAGGGACCTCGGTTTTATATTTTCGAAGTTCAGATCGAACATGTTTCTGTTCGTTTGCGCTGTCGTACTTGTGAGCCTTTTCATGCTCAACGGGGTATTCTCGTTTTTCAACATGATGGGTGCGATATTTCTGAAAACCGCTCCCTATAATCTTGTGTTCAGTCTGATTATACTTTCAATTTATTTTCTCAATCAGCGCTTTGTGTATTTGTTTCTTTACGGTTCGCTTGCGGCCAAAGGCCGCTCAAAAGACCTGCTCGGTAAAATCGATATACAGCGTCTTGAAAAAAGACTGTGCGCGCTCATGCAGGATCAGCATTTGTACTGCGACGAAGCCCTGAGCCTGGCCACACTTTCGCGGGCCGCGGGGCTTCGTTCGCATCAGCTTTCGCAGTATCTGAATGACGAGCACGGCGTAAACTTTAACAGCTATGTGAACGCTTTCAGAATAAACGAGGCGAAGCGTCTTATTGAAACAGAAAAAGATGCGGATATTCTTTCCATCGCCTTTCGCGTGGGTTTCAATTCGTACTCGGCTTTCTCTGCGGCATTCAAAAAGCAGACGGGAGTTTCACCCGGCCGCTTTCGCGAAAGCGCTACGTAATCACTCTCTGAATTATAAATCAGGTAGAATAGTGTTTTATTTCGCGCTATAGTCGGTGCATCAGACCGGCATATGGCCGGAAAAATGTGCGGAGAATTATTATGCAGAACATCAAACCTCTTACCCTTTTTATCGCGACAATTCTGGTGTATGTGCCCTTTCATGTTTTCGAAGAGGCCGCTGGAAACTTTCCACTGTTTATGCATGAAAACTGGGGCATTCCCGATATCGGCTATGCGCGCTGGCTGTTTCACAATATCGCGCTTTTCGTTCCGGTGCTTGTCACAGGGCTGTTCGTCTTCAGTCTTGACGAAGAACGCCTGCTGCCCTTCGGTGTCGGCATCACGCTGTGGGGCGTGATGAATTTCTGTGAACACCTGTTTTACACTATCAGGAACGTGCGTGTTTCACCGGGAACTTTCTCGGCGCTGCTTTTTGTTGTCGTCGCGCTTTTGTTGTCTGTTAAGCTCAAACAGATGAATCGTCTGAATCCGAAAACAATCGGTCTTTCAATTGTCTGCGCGCTCGTGTACTGGGCTTTGCCGATAGCACTTATTATAATTCTTTCCGGTCCTATCGGGCGTATCTTGCGCTGATTCGCGCAAGTGAACGGCGGGCCTCGTTTTTGAGTATTTCGTCTTTTTCAGGGGCGCTGAGAATTGCTTCGAGTATCGTCTTGACCTCGTCGCAGCCGAAAGCCTGAAAGGCGCGCACGAGTTTCCATTCGATGAGGGCTTGCGGAGATTGTTCGTAAAGTTTTATGAGGGCGGCGCGGGCGCTCGTGTCTTTTGCGGTGAACGAAATATGGCCGATCGCGTCAATCGCTTCGGAAATAATCTTTTCGTCCGCGCCGCCGAGTGCAGCGATAAGGCGCGGCAGGGCCGCCGTTCCGATTCGTATTATCGTTCTGGCGGCGATGTCGCGGGGCAGGGGATACGATTTTTTGGAGAGATCGCAATTGACCGGTTCTGTGTGCTGATTGCCGCCGATTCTGCCGAGAACTGCGACGAGGTACTCAAGGGCCGGCTCGCCGTAGAATGCGAGTGTTTCACAGATTTCGATTTTGGCGTAGAGTTTTTTTTCATTTTCGAGAGCCCTGCACAGAAGGGGCAAATATGATTGATCGGGATAAATGCGCATGTAGCGTGCCGCGGCCGTGCGATGCTGCGCAACATTCGATGACAGAAAGCCCGCAGCATTGAATTCGGGAAGAGAAATTATATCTTCGTATCCGCATTTGTCCAGTTGTCCTCGTGTGTTCTTCACGCTTTTGGTAGGGTTCATGCAGTGCTCCCGCAGCTTAGAGATTTTCCAGTATAAGCAGAGCTCGTTGCGATTTTCCAGCAGGCACAAACAGGTGGTCGTGATAAAAACCGGCTATGACATTCGCGCTGATACCTTCGGCCGCAAGAGCCGATGTGACGGCTGCGCTCAGTCCCACCGCTTCAAGGCTCGAGTGAACGTTCAGTGTGATTCGTTTGAAGGTCGTTTCACCGCTGATCGTTCGGGCAGCGGGATGATCAGTGCGCAAGATCGCGGTGATGGCCTCTTTTTCACGTATAATCGCGAAACTGTCTCGAACAGGCACTTCTTTGCTGTCATGGGGAAAATGACAAAACAGATACTCCTCGTCAGATAATTCAGGTTTCATTGCTGCAAGTAATCTCTTCAGATCTTTTTCACCGCTCATGGTTCTTTTCCCGGTGTGGCTTTTTCCGCTTGTCGGCATGCTTTGTTTGCGAGCATCGGTTTTGATTCAGAAATTCGTGTCATCAATGATATCATCTCTATTGGTGAATTTCAGATAATCCTCACGTAACGGTGTAAACACTTCGATTGCGACCGAGTCCTCGAGTACGTCGGCGCGGTGTTTCACCGATGAAGGAATGCTCCAGCTGTCACCCGGTTTTAACTCACGTGAAGCCGCACCGATGTGCAGACGAATTTTTCCGCTGACAAGATAGCCTGTCTGTTCATGTATGTGTTCGTGTTCGGGAAGCTGCGAGCCCTTGCTCAGCAGAAACTCGCTCATCAGAGAGTCCTTTCCATACACGATCGTTTTTATTCTGATACCGTCGATGAGCCCGGTGTAGCCGTTTTCTGATTGTATGCCGAACATGGTCAACCTCTTGTGATTCACAGTATGCGCAATAAAAACGCAATGGCGACCCGTACGCAAGGTTTTTTTGTTCTGCACCATGCGGCGGGGGGATACAGTTTCTAGCAGTTTCCTGAAAAAGTCCATCGTGGACTTTTTCAGGGTCGTTTCGGCAAAATGAATTTGCCGAAACTCGCATTTTTCTCGGCTTTTTATTCGGAATAAGCCTCGAAAAATGGCGGTACATCCA
>JAEWVL010000424.1 GCA_023396665.1 Spirochaetota bacterium | reverse complement strand
TCATCTTATTCCTGCCGGTACCGGTATGCAGGATTACAAGCATATTGATGTATATCAGGATACTCCCGGTGATATGGAAATTACAGAAGAAGAGGATGCTGGAATTTTCCCGGATATGTCCGGTGAGGATGATACAGAGACTCTTCCCCCTTCACCCGAAGATGATGCCGCTCTTGCTGATCTCATGGAGGATGGAGATGTCGACGATGACGACGATCTGGCCGATGTCCCCATTGATGACGACCTTGATGATGATGAATTGCTTGATTCGATTGTTGACAAGGATGATGATTTTACTCCGAAACGAGATTTATCAGAGGATTTGTCAGCTGAGCTTGATGATGTTGATTCAAATATGCTCAGCAATATGGATTCAGATGATGATGTTGAGGAAGCCGAAGTAAAACCGACTCCGGCAAAAAGGAAAAAGAAATAAGCGTTTAAAAAGGTTTGACAAATGAGGGCTTGAAAATCCAATAGACGTGGTGTTTGGCCTTTCTTGTCGGATGACTACCAATGAAAGGGTTTGTGCTGTCAATAATGCTGGTTGATCGGTATAACCCTTCTATAACAATAATGAGGATGCGTAATGCCTACTATTAATCAGTTGATAAAACAGGGACGTGAGGATAAGTCAAAACGTTCAAAATCACCGGCTCTGAAAAAATGTCCGCAGAAACGCGGAGTATGTACCAGGGTTATGACAGTAACACCAAAAAAACCGAACTCGGCGCTCAGAAAGGTTGCGAGGGTACGTCTGGTGAACGGGATTGAAGTTACTGCCTATATTCCGGGTGTTGGTCACAATCTTCAGGAGCACTCGGCTGTGTTGGTGCGCGGTGGAAGGGTAAAAGACATTCCCGGGGTGCGTTACCATATCGTTCGCGGAGCTCTTGATACACTTGGAGTAAACGACAGAAAGAAAAGCCGTTCGAAGTATGGAACCAAGCGGCCTAAAGCTTAAGTAAACACTGTTAGCAAAGAGGAATTATAATGTCACGTAGAAGAAGACCAGTAAAAAGAGAAGTGCTTCCTGATCCCCGATACATGAACAAGCTTGTATCCAAGTTTGTCAGTTGCATGATGTTTGACGGAAAAAAAGGCGTCGCAGAGACAATCTTTTATGATGCTATGGATATCATAAAGGGAAAAACCGAAGAAACTCCGGTTGACGTGTTTGAAAAAGCACTGGAAAATATTAAACCGGTTGTTGAAGTCAAATCCCGTCGCGTCGGTGGAGCGACATATCAGGTGCCAGTAGAGATACGTCCGGAACGTCGCCAGGCATTGGGAATCAGATGGCTCATCAATGCCGCTCGTGATCGTTCAGAAAAAACAATGTCTCAGCGACTTGCGTCTGAAATAATCAGCGCTTTCGGAAACACTGGAGCAGCAGTCAAAAAGAAAGAGGATACCCATAAAATGGCAGAGGCCAACCGCGCTTTTGCCTCATTTAAGTTCTGATGATATTATGATATGGCACTTTAGTCGGTAAAACCAAATCATTTGTCATATCATTTATGGAAGTAAGTATTGATAAAGAGGGTGACGAGTTTGTCGCCCTCTCTTGTTAGTGAGAATTTATTTTTGTCATTTTGTCAGATTATACAGGGAATTTAACAGATGGGCAGAGATTTACCATTACATAGAACGCGTAACATTGGAATAATGGCTCATATCGATGCCGGAAAAACGACGCTTACTGAACGTATTCTCTTTTATACCGGAAAAACACATAAAATCGGTGAAGTTCACGATGGTGCGGCCGAAATGGACTGGATGCAGCAGGAACGTGAACGCGGGATAACAATAACCGCGGCTGCAACCACTTGTATGTGGAAGAACTCGCGAATCAATATTATCGATACCCCCGGTCATGTTGATTTTACCGTTGAAGTTGAAAGAAGTTTGCGGGTGCTTGATTCAGCGATTGCTGTTTTTGACGGAGTGGCTGGTGTTGAGCCCCAATCTGAAACGGTATGGCGTCAGGCTGATGGATACCATATCCCCCGTATCTGTTTCATAAATAAAATGGACAGGGTTGGTGCTGATTTTCATCGCTGTGTTGAAATGATTCAATCAAAACTGGCGGCAAAACCGTTACTGCTTCAAATTCCGATCGGTTCTGAGGACTCTTTTCAGGGCATGGTCGATCTTTTATCTCAGAGAGCAATTTACATGCGGGGTGAAAAAGGGGAGCAGGTAGTTGATGAAGATATTCCCGAATCGATGTTGCAGGAAGTCGCATCAATCAGGGAAAAAACTATAGAGATGATAGCAGAAAATGATGATTTACTGTTAGAGCGTTTTGTTGAGGGAGAGCAATTATCTTTGGAAGAGCTTCGGGAGTCAGTGAGAAAGTCCACTATTTCCGTAAAATACTTCCCTGTATTTTGCGGTTCTGCTCTCAAGAATAAGGGCGTGCAGCCGATTTTGGATGCAATAATCGATTATCTGCCTTCTCCTAGAGATGCCGGATTGATTAAGGGCCATGAGCCGAAAACAGATGCTGAAATTTCCCGGGAACCTTCAGATAAGGAACCCCTTGCCGCTCTTGTATTTAAAATTCACTCTGATCCTTATGTCGGTAAGCTTGTATATCTCCGCTTATACTCCGGTTCTCTTAAGACTGGAGATCAGCTGTACAATATAACGAATGATAAAAAGGAAAGAGTCGGTAAAATATTGAGAATGCATGCCAATGACCGGGAAGAGATCACCGAAGCACATACCGGTGATATCGTTGCGTTGGTGGGGCTTCGTTACGCACGTACCGGTGACACCATCACCGATCCCGCTTTTCCGATTATTCTGGAAAAAATGCATTTTGTCGATCCCGTGATCTCGATTGTAATTGAACCGAAAACCAAATCCGATACCGATAAGCTTCAGCAGTCCCTTGAGCGGCTTGCCGAAGAGGATCCGACTTTTCAGTTGAAACGTGATGAAGATACCGGTCAGAATCTTATTTCCGGAATGGGTGAATTGCATCTTGAAATAATAATCGATCGTCTTTTGCGTGAATTCAATGTGAATGCGAATGTCGGTAATCCGCAAGTCGCTTACAAGGAAACAATATCGGCAACGGCTGAAGCTGAGAAGCATTATGAAAATATCATTTCCGGTAAAAATGTAGCGGCAACGGTAAAACTATCGGTTTCACCCCTTCCGTCCGGATCTGGAATTGTGTTCGAGACGAGGGATAAAGCCCTTGTTCCGGACTTGCTCAAGGTTATCGAAGAGGGCGTAATGGACGGTTCGCAGTCCGGTGTTCTCGCGATGTTTCGGCTTGATGATGTCAAAGTCATTCTGCTTTCCTGTTCGGAACTGGTTGATCCGGATCAGTTGATTGCCTATCGAATAGCGGCCAACATGGCTTTGAAGGAAGCGCTCACTAAGGCTTCACCCGTACTGCTTGAACCAATCATGCGACTCGAGCTTGTTACTCCTGACGATTATACCGGAGATATTATAAATGATATAAATTCACGTGCAGGGCGGATAGAAGGTATAGAGGTGCAAAAACATTTGACCGTAATTCATGGATTTGCGCCGATGTCATGTTTGTTCGGGTATGCGACTAATTTGCGTTCAATAAGTCAGGGGCGTGCGAGTAACACGATGCAGTTTTTCCGTTATGAGCCTGTAGCCAGGCAAAAAGCTGATACTATTGTTAACAAGATTATGGGGCGCATCCCGTAAATTCAAGATTAATGGTAAAAAATACCCTTCGGTCATTATTTTCTTGACACAAAAACACTATACTTTTTAATTTTGTTACTTTGTGTGAGCCGATGCAGATCATTGCATGGCTTTCTATTATAACCCGTGAAAATGAATTGTCGACATCAGTTACATGAGTATAGCGGGGTTGAAATGTCTACGCACACTATTATTTCAGGAAAGAAATGTAAAGAGGTGAATTAAATGGCAAAGGAAAAGTACAACAGATCCAAGCCACACGTCAATGTAGGCACAATTGGCCATATTGACCACGGAAAAACCACCCTGACCTCAGCAATTACTTCATGTATGGCGCTTGTCTATGGTGGAAATAACAAAGCTGTCGATTTTGCAAATATCGACAATGCTCCTGAAGAGCGTGATCGTGGTATCACGATCGCGACTTCTCACCAGGAGTACGAAACAGATGTTCGTCACTATGCCCACGTTGACTGTCCTGGTCACGCTGACTATGTAAAGAACATGATCACCGGTGCGGCGCAGATGGATGCTGCTGTTCTCGTTGTTGCTGCGACTGACGGTCCCATGCCTCAGACAAAAGAGCACGTTATTCTTGCTCGTCAGGTAATGGTTCCTTACATCGTTGTATTTCTTAACAAGGTTGACATGCTTGATCCGTCTGAACGCGGCGAGTTGATCGAACTTGTTGAAATGGAAATACGTGATCTTTTGAGCACTTATAATTTTCCTGGTGATGAAACACCGATTATTCCGGGTTCAGCTTTAAAAGCGCTTGAGGATAGTGCAGCGGGAAATAAGGATTCAGAATGGGTTCAAAGTGTAGTAAAACTTATCAAGACTCTTGATGAATATGTTCCCCTGCCTGAGAGACCGGTCGACAAACCTTTTCTTATGCCGATCGAGGACGTTTTCTCTATTACCGGCCGCGGTACAGTTGTAACTGGTCGTATCGACAGAGGTATCGTTAAAGTTAACGAAAGCGTAGAAATCGTTGGTTTTAAAGAGACTCGTACCAGTGTTGTTACCGGTGTTGAGATGTTCCGTAAGCTTCTTGATCAAGGTGAGGCGGGAGATAACGTTGGTCTGCTTCTTCGCGGTATCGGAAAAGATGATGTTGAGCGTGGAATGGTTCTTGCGAAACCCGGTTCGATTACTCCGCATAAGAAATTTGAGTGTGAAGTTTTCGTACTTTCAAAAGAAGAGGGTGGACGTCATACTCCGTTCTATTCAAACTACCGTCCGCAATTCTATTTCCGTACAACTGACGTTACAGGTGTAATTCATCTCCCTGATGGCGTTGAGATGGTTATTCCCGGTGATAATATCAAAATGACTGTAGAGCTTATCACTGTAGTTGCTATGGAAGAAACGCTTCGTTTCGCTATCCGTGAGGGTGGCAGAACGGTTGGTGCAGGTGTAGTTACAAAAATTATTGAGTAAAATTGAAAAAAACTTGATAAAAAAACAGGCTCTAATAATAGTTGTCAAGCCTGTGAGGGGCTCTGCTTCTATTATTAGAGCTGATATTTTATTGTTTGTTATGAATTATATATAAGAGGATTGATGTGGCAAAGATTGCAGAACAGAGGATAAGGGTTAAGCTTAAGTCTTTCGATGTTAAGCTCCTTGATAAGTCGGCGGCCAAGATTGTTGCGACGACAAATAGAAGCGGTGCGAAGGTTGCCGGTCCAATTCCTTTGCCCACAAAAGTTGAGAAATTTTGTGTATTGCGTTCGCCGCACGTTAACAAAGAATCGAGAGAGCAGTTTGAAATTCGCACACACAAGCGCCTTGTAGACATTCTGAACCCCAACTCAGACACTGTAGAGGCGTTGATGAAGTTGGAATTACCCGCAGGTGTTTCTGTAGACATTAAGTCGTAAATTCTGGTCAGTCAATGTATTGCAAATCTGTATGGATATAGCGGTCAATTGTCTTTGTTTGTTTTGGCTGCCTGTATGTTGTTATATATAAAATGTATTCGTGATGGTAAAAGACGATGAAAAAGGCGTTGGTAGGAAGAAAACTGCGTATGACGCAGGTGTTTAGTGAAGACGGTACTCTGATTCCCGTTACTGTTTTGGAGCTTGGCCCTAACGTGGTTGTGCAGAAAAAAACCGCAGAGAAAGATGGTTATTCTGCACTTAAAATAGGTTTTGGCGAAGTGAAAGAAAGTAGACTGAACAAGGCGGCGAAGGGTATTTTTGAAAAGGCGGGTATCGCTGATAATAAAAAGCGGTATTTGCGTGAAATAGATAATTTTGACGATTCACTACAGGTCGGCAGCATGATTGATTGTGGTGTTCTTGAGGGCGTTGCAAAAGTTACTGTCACCAGTGTTTCAAAGGGAAAGGGTTTTGCCTGTACCATTAAACGTCATGGTTTTGGCGGTGGTCGGGCAACACATGGTTCTTCTTTTCATCGCGCTCCCGGTTCGATCGGTGCTTGTGCTTATCCGGCTGAAGTCTGGAAGGGAAAGCGTATGGCCGGTCATAAGGGTGTTGATCAGGTAACTGTTAAGAATTTGAAAGTAATTAAGATAATAAAAGACAAGAATCTTGTTCTTGTTAACGGTGCTGTTCCGGGCCGCAGGGATTCCCTGGTTATTGTGTGTGAAAGCTGACAGGGTGGTTTATTGAAATGATAGTTGATAAGTATACAATTGATGGACAAAAGTCCGGACAGATTGAACTCTCGGACAAGGTTTTCGGAGTTGAAGTTAATAATACGATTATATATGAGTATATCAAGGCTGCTGAAGCTAACTTGCGACAGGGTACTCATAAGACAAAAGAGCGTTCTGAGATTCGCGGTGGCGGAATAAAGCCCTGGAAGCAAAAAGGAACGGGGCGTGCTCGTCAGGGAACTATACGTGCGCCTCAATTTCGCGGCGGTGGAACCGTTTTTGGTCCGCGTGTTCGTTCGTACCGCATTGATCTTCCCAAGAAGATTCGCCAACAGGCCTATCGGATAATTCTTTCAATGAAAGCGAAAAATAATCAGCTCTTTGTTGTTCAGGATTTTGATGTGGCTACCGGCAAAACAAAAGAAATGGCTAATATTCTCGGTAAGTTTGAGATTTCCAAAGGTATGCTTTTATTTAAATCTGCAGAAGGTTCTGATCAGATGGTTAAGCGTTCTTTGCGTAATATCCCTTCGGTTGGTTATAATAATGCTGAACGGCTAAATGCCCGTGAAGTTTTTTATTCAGGAAAAGTTCTGATAACCGAAAGTGCGGTTAATTATTTTAATGAGAGATTAGCGTAGGTATATAATGAATCTTAGTGATGTGATTATCAAACCGATAGTAACTGAGAAGTCCACTGTTTTGGCTGATTCCGGAAAGTATGTATTCAAAGTTGCTTCTTCAGCGAATAAGTTGATGGTAATGGACGCTATCGAAAGTATTTTTAAGGTTCGTCCTGTGGCTGTGAACGTTTCATTGGTTCGATCAAAGCTAAAACGGAACAAGTACACGATCGGTGTTAAGTCCGGTTGGAAAAAGGCAATCGTTACCTTGAAAAAGGGTGATAAAATCGAGTTATTTGATAAATAAGCAGGAACAAGATAATGGGTATTAAAACATACAGACCAGTTACACCGACGTTGCGTTATAAGACAACATTGACTTATGAAGAGTTAACTGCCGATAGACCCTTTAAAGCTCTCACCAAGGGTAAATCTGAAAATTCCGGACGTGGTGCCGGTAACCGAATTTCTGTAAGACGCCGTGGCGGTGGTCATAAAAAGAAATTCAGAATAATTGACTTTAAACGTAATAAATTCAATATACCGGCTAAAATTGAGACAATCGAGTACGATCCTAACAGATCTGCAAACATTGCTCTATTGTGTTATGCTGACGGTGAGAGACGTTATATTGTTGCACCTGAATCTGTTCAGGTAGGCGATGTTGTAATCTCTTCGGAAAAATGTGAGATTAAACCGGGAAATTCAATGAAGTTAAAGAATATTCCCGTTGGTACAAACATCTATAATATTGAGCTTCATGCGGGAAAGGGCGGGCAGCTTGTTCGCTCTGCAGGAACTACTGCTCAGATTTCTGGTTATGAGGATGTGTACTGTATTATTAAGCTTCCTTCTGGTGAAATGAGAAAAGTTCATAGCGAATGTACCGCTACAATTGGCACTATCGGAAATAAAGATCACAGTAATGTTACCATAGGTAAAGCCGGTAGAAGTCGTTGGATGAGCAAAAGACCGAGCGTTCGTGGTTGTGCGATGAATCCCGTAGACCATCCACTCGGTGGTGGTGAAGGAAAATCCTCCGGTAAACGTCATCCGGTATCTCCAACCGGTGTTCCGACGAAAGGATACAAAACTCGTAAAAAGAAAAAATATTCTAACAGTATGATTATATCTAAAAGGAAATAAATATGGGACGTTCTGTTAAAAAAGGGCCGTTTATTGATCTTAAGCTTTACAAAAAGATTGAAGAGATGAATTCCAGTTCATCTAAGAAAACAATAAAGACGTGGTCTCGTCGTTCGACTATTTTTCCGGAGATGTTGGGTCATACGTTAATGGTTCATAATGGCAAAGCTTTCATTCCGGTTTATGTGACAGAAAATATGGTAGGTCATAAGCTCGGAGAATTTGCTCCTACTAGAACATACCGTGGGCATACAAGTAAAAACGACAAAGTAGCAAAAAAACGATAATTTATTCAGGTAAATATTATGGAAGCAAAGGCTTTTGCAAAAACAGTTCGTGTTTCTCCCTTTAAAGCAAGATTGGTTGCTGATAAAGTTCGTGGAGTGTCTTATCCTGAAGCTCTCGATATACTTCGGGTTCTTCCGCAGAAATCAGCTAATATTATTTTTAAAACAGTAAGCTCTGCCGGGGCAAATGCTCGTGTTATCAATCCTCAGATAAAAGAGGATAATCTTTATGTTAAGAAGATAACTATTGATGAATCTGTTCTTATGAAGCGTTTTTGTGCGCGCGCAAGGGGACGTGCTTCTCGTATCAAGAAAAGAACGAGTCATGTTACTGTTGTCCTTTCTGATGAATAATCATATCTGATATTATTTTAAATAAGGAAAGCTGTAAAAATTATGGGACAAAAAGTTAATCCTGTCGGTCTGAGAATTGGTGTTGTTAAAGATTGGAATTTTATCTGGTACGATGAAAAGAAAAATTATCGTGATAATCTTCATGAAGACCTTAAGATTGAAAAATATGTGAAGAAACAGCATAAAAATGCTGCTATTGCCAAAGTTGGTATCGAACGACTCGCAGACAAGATTAATATTCATATACATGCTGGAAGACCTGGTGTCTTGATAGGTAAAAATGGTGCTAATCACGAGCTTCTCAAGAATGATCTTCAGAAGCTTGTAACGAAAAAAGTGTTCGTTTATATTACCGATATTAAAAAATCTGAAAAAAATGCCCAATTGGTTGCACAGCAGATATGTCAGCAACTTGAAGCGCGTTTCCCTTACAGAAGAGCAGTTAAGCAGGCGATTAGTGCAGCGACACGAAGTGGTGTTAAGGGAATAAAGATCATGATTTCTGGACGCCTTAATGGTGCAGAGATTGCCCGCAGGGAAAAGTATAAAGAAGGAAGAATTCCTTTGCATACATTACGTGCTGATATCGATTATGGATTTGATGAGGCGCTTACAACGTATGGTCTGACTGGTGTTAAAGTTTGGATTTATAATGGGGATGTACTTTCAAAGAAAGATGGTGAAGACGAAGACAAGTACACCGTTAAGAGAAAAACTAAATAATTATAGTATAGGTATACTGCTATGTTAATGCCGAATAAAGTTAAACATCGTAAGATACACCGTGGCAGAATGTCCGGTTTGTCATATAATGGATCTTCCATTGCTTTTGGTGAGTTTGCTATCAAGTCTTTAGAGGCTGGAAAGATTAATAGCCGTCAGATAGAAGCTGCTCGTATCGCGATAAATCGCAAAGTAAAGCGTGGCGGAAAGCTCTGGATTCGAATTTTTCCGGATCAGCCTTTTACTAAAAAGGCAGCTGAGACACGAATGGGTAAAGGTAAGGGAAATCCTGAAGGATTTGAGGCTCATATTCTTCCGGGAAGAATTCTTTTTGAACTGGCAGGCGTTGAAAAGGAATTGGCTTTCGAGGCCTTGGGTGCAGCGGTATCAAAATTGCCTGTAAGAACCAAAGTTATTTCTATTGAAGGTTGAGGTTACCCATGAAAGGGCATTTATATGAATTGACCGATGAGGAACTCGATAAAGAGTTGACTCTGGCGAAAGAACAGATACAGCAGGCGCGTTTTAAAGTCGTTACCGGTAATTTATCAAATACCAAGTTGATAAAGAATGAAAAGAAGAAGATTGCTCGGATTATGACGATAAAGAACGAATATAAACTTGGTATTCGTACAAGGTAGGACTACAAGATGGAAGATAAAAAGACCCAACTTAGGAAGCAGTTGATTGGTATTGTTAAAAGCAATAAAATGGATAAAACTGCAGTTATAGAAGTTGAGACAATGCTTATGCATCCTTTGTATAAGAAATTTGTAAAAAAAAGTAAACGTGTGAAATGTCACGATCAGAATAATGAGCTTTCTATTGGTGACAAGGTTCGAATTCAGGAAACTCGACCGCTCTCTAAAGAGAAAAGGTTTACTCTAGTTGAAATTGTTGAAAAAGTAAGATAGGTGATATCATGATACAGATGCAGACACGTC
The DNA here is from genome assembly GCA_023396665.1 of Spirochaetota bacterium. Classification (GTDB taxonomy): domain Bacteria; phylum Spirochaetota; class UBA4802; order UBA4802; family JAFGJZ01; genus JAEWVL01. The sequence continues at coordinate 11,782 of JAEWVL010000424.1, read as the reverse complement.
TCAACGTTGCTGATAATTCAGGAGTGAAGGAAGTACAGTGTATCAAGATACTTGGCGGTTCAAAGCGCAAGTATGCTTCGGTTGGAGATATCATTGTTGTTGCGGTAAAAGATGCTCATCCTTCATATGGTTTGAAAGATTCAAATGGAAAAAAAGTTCATACTAAATCAGTTCTTAAAGCGGTGATTGTTCGTACTACAAAACCTGTTCGTCGATCTGATGGATCTTATATCCGTTTTGATGATAATGCAGTCGCTATTATTGACAATAAGGGCGAACCGAAAGGTTCGCGTATTTTCGGACCTGTCGCAAGAGAACTTCGCGAGAAGAAATTTATGAAAATTGTATCTCTTGCTCCTGAAGTTCTATAGGGGGAATTTGATGATCGGTATTAAATCAAAAATTAAGAAAGATGATCAGGTAATCGTTGTTTCAGGGTCTGATCGTGGAAAACGTGGTAAAGTTTTGTTTGTTGATAGCAAGAAAGGCAAAGTTATCGTCGAAGGTGTTAACATTAAAACAAAGCATATTAAACAAAATCAGCAGAATGCTGCGGAGAAGGGAATTATCAAATTGGAGTTTCCTTTTCAAATTTCGAATGTAATGTATTTTTGCGATAAGTGCAAAAAAGGTGTTCGTCTTGGAGCTCGCAAAGATGAAAAATCATCATCCCGTGTTTGTAGAAAATGCGGAAAAAGTATTGATTAAGGGTATTAGAAATGTCCGCTAGATTACATGAGCATTATACGAAAAATATAAAGACTTCACTTCTGGAAAAGTTTCAGTACAAGTCTACAATGCAGATCCCGAAAATTGAAAAAGTTGTTTTGAATGTGGGAATGGGTGATGCACACTCTAATTCTGCGAAATTACAGTCAACTCTTGATGAACTTGCGGCAATTACAGGACAAAAACCTGTTAAAACTGTTGCGAAGAAGTCAATCGCCAATTTTAAAATTCGTGAAGGATACGAAGTTGGTATGAAGGTGACCCTTCGCGGCGATAAGATGTATGAGTTTCTAGACCGCCTTATAAATTTCTCTCTTCCCCGGGTTAGGGACTTTAAGGGGATTTCTCCGAAATCATTTGATAATTTTGGTAACTATAATTTCTCTGTTAAAGAGCAGATTATTTTTCCTGAGATCAATATTGATAAAGCTGAGACTATTTACGGTATAAATATTACGATTGTTACTAGTGGAAAAACTAAAGAAGAAGCCAAAGCCCTTTTAGATGGTTTTGGAATGCCTTTCAGGGATTAGGAGTTATTAATGGCTAAAATCAGTATGATCGCAAAACATTTGCGAGGCTCAAAATTCAAAGTAAGAGACCATAATCGTTGTGTTATATGCGGCCGTCCCAGAGGATTTATGCGCCGATTTGATATGTGCAGGGTATGTTTCCGTAAACTGGCAAGTGAAGGAAAAATACCCGGAGTTACCAAGTCTTCTTGGTGATATGAGTAAATTATCATTTTGTATTTTTTTGTAATAATGAGGAAATTATGAGTTCAATTTCAGATCCAATTGCAGATTTGTTAACCCGTATTAGAAATGCCGTGCATGCGCAGAAACAAAAGGTGGATGTTCCGGCTTCAAACATTAAGGAAAGTATTGTGAAAATCCTTAAGGATGAAGGGTTTATAAAAAATTATAAATTTGTGGATGACCAGAAGACTCCAAAAATGTTGAGAGTATATTTGAAGTATTCTGAAGAGAATATTCCGGCGATTACTTCATTAACCAGAAAAAGTACTCCTGGTAGACGTATGTATATCAAGGCTGAGGATCTTCGTCCGGTTTATAATAATACCGGCATCTGGATTCTTTCTACTTCTAAAGGTGTTATTACTAATAAGCTCGCCAAAAAGGAAAATGTTGGTGGTGAACTTATTTGTGAGATAGTATAAAAAAATTGAGAGTATAACATGTCACGAATAGGGAAAAAACCGATTTTATTGCCGAAGAATGTCACTTTTCAGGTTTCAGATAATGCAATTAAAGTAAAAGGACCACTGGGTGAAGACTCGTGTGAATTTTGCACTGGACTGTCTGTTGTAGCTGAGAATGAACATCTTATTGTTAAAATAGACGAATCATACACTATGGAGCGTTTGGACGCTAAACATGGTTTGTATCGTGCACTTATCGCCAATATTATTACTGGCGTTTCTACTGGTTTTGAAAAAAACCTAGAGATTAATGGTGTTGGTTACAGAGCACAGCAGCAGGGAAAGGATATCCAATTCAATCTTGGATTTTCACATCCTGTGATATTTAAGGCTCCAAAAGGAATTGAACTCATTGTTGTCGATCAAACTCATATTAAAGTGAAAGGTTTTAGTAAGCAGCTTGTCGGCCAGGTTGCCGCTAACATCCGTAAATTGAAGAGTCCGGAACCTTACAAAGGTAAAGGAATCAAGTATGAGGGTGAAAATATTCGCAGAAAAGCCGGTAAAACAGGTAAATAATAATGAATAAAGTTAAATTACTGCAAAAACGTTATCTTAAGCGTCGCACAAAGATAAAACATACTATTGTGCCGAAAACCTCTGATAGAAAAAGAATATGTGTTTCTAAACACAATCGTTCTCTTTACGCTCAGATAATTGATGATGTGAATCAGCGCACAATATTCGGTATATCAACACTCTGTAAAGAATTTACCGGTAAACGTGGTATTCTTAATATAGAGAATGCCAAGATTCTTGGAAAGTTAGTTGCTGATAAAGCAAAGGAAATGGGTTGTGTTTCTTTGTATTTTGATAGAAATGGTTATTTGTACCATGGTAAGATCAAAGCTTTTGCTGATTCTCTCAGAGAAAACGGAATAGATGTTTGAGAAAAGGATAAACAATGAATACTAATCTTTATAGGAAACGCCGGATAAATGCAGACAATTTTGAATTAACCGAAAAGATTGTTGTGATAAACCGTGTTGCGAAAGTAGTAAAAGGCGGACGCCGGTTTTCTTTTAGTGCTCTTGCGGTTGTTGGTGATGGTAAGGGGCATGTCGGAATCGGTTTTGGAAAAGCCAATGAAGTTCCTGATGCTATAAGAAAAAGTGTAGAATCAGGAAAAAAAGAAGTATTTCAGATAAATATGAAAGGAAATACTATTCCTCATGAAGTAATCGGTAGATTTAAATCTGCCCGAGTTATATTGAAGCCCGCAACCCCTGGAACCGGAATTATCGCAGGTGGCTCTGTTCGTGCTGTTGTTGAAAAGGTTGGTATTTCTGATATTTTGGCAAAGTCTAATGGTTCTCGTAATCCGATTAATATTGTCAAAGCGACTCTTGATGGTTTGATGCAGCTTAGAAGCCTCAAAGAAACAGCAGATTTGCGTGAAATAACTTTGAATAAACTGTGGGAAGCGTAAGGTTGTCTATTATGGGAAAAATAGTTATTAAGCAGCTCAAGAGTTCAATTGGTACAAAACCCTCGCAGAGGAAAACATTGGAAGCCTTGGGCTTAAGAAAAGTAAACGGTGAGCGTGTTCATGAGGATAATGCGGTCATACGTGGTATGATTGATAAAGTATCCCATTTGGTTAGCGTAGAAGATCATAAATAATTGTATTAAGGTGTAATTATGGAATTGGTAAGACCAGATTATATAAAAGATCGTAAACGTGTCGGAAGAGGGCAGGCGAGCGGATCAGGAAAGACTTGCGGGCGTGGTATGAATGGACAAATGTCCCGTTCCGGTTCAACACATCGTGCCTGGTTTGAGGGTGGGCAGATGCCTATTCAGCGTCGTTTGCCGAAACGAGGTTTTACGAATGCAGTTTTCAAAATGACATATCAAATTGTTAATTTAGAGCAAATTGAAAAAACTGGTTTGTCTGAAATCGATTCTGCATCTTTAGCGAAGTTGCGTTTGATAAACGATACAAGTATGCCTGTAAAGCTACTGGCAAAAGGATCAGTAAAAAAAGCAGTTTCTATTACTGTTGATGCCTGTTCAGCGGCTGCTCTTTCAGCGATTGAAAAAGCTGGTGGAAAGGTTATAATAAACAAGAAAGGGTAATTTTAATGTCTAATGTACTTGTTAATGTATTTAAAGTTCCTGATATACGAAAAAAAGTATTATTTACCCTTTTCATTTTGATTATTTATCGCTTAGGGGCTCATATTCCTATTCCCGGAATTAATGTCGCGGCTCTTCAGTATTTTTTTGAGCAAAGTGCGAATTCAATGGCTGGTGGGCTGTTGAATTTCTTTGATCTTTTTTCCGGTGGAGCTTTGAAACAGTTTACAATCTTTGCTCTCGGAGTTATGCCGTATATTTCCGCTTCCATTATATTCCAGTTGCTGCAGATAATCGTTCCTCAAATCGAAAAGATGTCTAAAGAAGGACCAGAAGGAAGAAAAAAGATCAGTACTTATACCAAGTATCTGACGGTGTTTCTCTGCGTATTTCAATCGACTGCCATCGCTTCATGGTTAAAATCGTTTCAACAGGTTGGCGACTATGGATACATTGTTGATCCTGATTCCGGTTTTATGTTTTTCTTTATGACAGCAATCACCATTACAACAGGGACAATGGTCTTGATGTGGCTTGGCGAACTTATTAACGATCGTGGTATTGGTAATGGAATTTCACTCATAATATTTGCCGGCATTGTTGTACGTTTTCCTGAAGCGCTGATTACTACGACTCAAAAAATTGTTTCGAGATCTGAACCAATTGTTTTTATTATGTTAGCCGGTGTATTTTTTGTTGTTATAGCGGCTTCAATACTGTTAACTCTCGGTAGACGCAATATTCCTTTGCAATTCGGTAAACGACAGTTAGGCGGATCATCTATCGGTGGACAGTCCCTGCCGGTTCCAATAAATGCAGGTAATGTTATTCCAATCATATTTGCTGCAGCTTTGATGCAATTTCCAAGCCAGATAGCTAATTTTATTCCTGGGAACAGTCCGGTTCTGAATAAAATACAGTTTTTTCTTTCAAACGGACATCCTGTTTACCTTGTTTGTTATACAACTTTGATTCTTTTCTTCACCTTATTTTATTCGGCTATAGTGTTTAACACAGAAGAGGTCTCTAAAAATCTTCAGAAGAATCAAGGCTTTATTCCAGGCGTTCGTCCCGGTAACGAGACAGCGGAATATCTGAGTGGGGTTCTCAATCGGGTTACATTGACAGGTGCTATAATATTGGCGGCAATTGCTATTGCGCCCGATTTAATGTTAAAAATGTGGCCGGATGAAATATCTCCGACAATGGCTTATATGTTCGGTGGAACTTCCCTGTTGATTGTTGTTGGTGTGGCTCTTGATACATTGAAACAACTTGAATCTCAATTGAAAATGAGACATTATGACGGTTTCTTTAAAAAGGGAAAAATGAAAGGAAGACGATGACCGACTGTGGGTATTTCAATATATAATGCCGAGCAGATTAAAAAAATAGAAAAAGCCTGTTTGATAACTGCAAATATCCTTGACGAATTAGAGGCAAAAATTGTAGAAGGTATCTCTACTTATGATATTGACGCTTTGGCCCGTGATTTAGTAGAAAAAAATAGAGTTGTACCTCTTTTTTTGGGATACGGAGGCTTTCCGGCTGTTGTTTGTACTTCGATTAATCATGAAGTAATTCACGGTATCCCCGATAAAAAAAGACTTATTGAAAGCGGTGATGTTGTAGGTATTGATTTCGGTGTTTCATGTGATGGATGGTGTGGAGATAGTGCTAGAACCATCCCCGTTGGAAAAGTATCTGATGATGTAAAATTGTTACTTGGTGTAACGAAAGCTTCTCTTTATGAAGGGATCAAACAGGCAACTACTTCTAACCGTATTTCAGATATATCCTTCGCAATTGAATCTTATGTGAAAAGATTTGGTTTTTCTCCAGTTAGAGAGTTTAGCGGACATGGAATCGGTGCGAATCTTCATGAAGAGCCTTCAATTCCTAATTATGGTAAATCTGGTAAAGGTCCCAGAATTAAGAATGGAATGGTATTCGCCATTGAACCCATGATAAATATTGGTCATCATGATATTGAAATTCTTGAAGATGATTGGACTGTTGTTACTAAGGATCTTAGTGCTTCCGCTCATTTTGAACATACTGTAGCTATAGTAAATGATAAGGCTCGCATCTTGACTCGTGGGGCTGATTTTAATTAGGAAGTTATAATGGCAAAAGAAGAACCAATAGAAATTGAAGGCACTGTTGTTGAGACCTTGCCTAATGCCATGTTCAGAGTGAAATTAGCCAATGATCATGTTGTTTTAGCACATATTTCCGGTAAGATGCGTATGCACTATATACGAATTTTACCAGGTGACAGTGTGACAGTTGAGCTTTCACCATATGACTTGACTCGTGGTAGAATTACTTATCGATCCAAGTAGTCATTATTTGATAGAAAATCGAGGAATTATATGAAAGTCAGGGTTTCTGTTAAGAAAATATGTTCGGAATGCAAGATACTCAAGAGACATGGTGTGCTCAGAGTTATTTGCTCCAATCCGAGACATAAGCAACGACAAAAAGTCAGATTAGCAAAAAAATAGAGGCGGTTATTAAATGGCACGTATAGCTGGTGTTGATTTACCTAATAATAAACGGGTAGAAATTGCGTTGACCTATATTTTTGGTGTAGGTCTTGCTACATCACAAAAGGTTTTAAAGCAGTGTGGAATTAGTTGTGATACCAGAGCGAAGGATTTGACCGAGGAAGAAGTAAATAATATTCGCCAGAAACTCAATGATAATGGTAAGGTCGAGGGTGAGCTTCGTTCTGAAATCAACATGAACATTAAACGTTTGATGGATATCGGTTGTTATAGAGGTTTGCGTCATAGAAAAGGATTACCTGTTCGTGGCCAGAATACTAAAAATAATGCACACACGAGAAAAAATAACCGAAAAGCTGCATTTAAGAGATAAGGAGCGATAGTCCGTGAAACAAAGAACGAAAAAAAAAGAAAAGAAGAACGTTCCTGTTGGAAAGGTTTTTATAAAAGCAACATACAACAATACGATTATTTCAGTTACTGATATGAATGGTAATGTAGTATCTTGGGCTTCATCCGGCGGTGAGGGCTTTAAGGGTTCCAGAAAATCCACTCCATTTGCTGCTCAGATGGCAGCGAAAACAGCTGCTCAGAAAGCAATTGATTCGGCTTCTGTTCGTTCAGTTGAGGTAGTTGTTAAAGGACCAGGAATTGGTAGAGAATCGGCAATACGTTCTCTCATGCAAACCGGCTTAGAGGTTATTAAGATTGTAGATAGGACACCCGTCCCTCATAATGGCTGCAGACCTAGAAAACGTAGAAGAGTATAAGGGGAAATATATATGGCACGATATACTGGACCTGTTTGCAAACTTTGCAGACGAGAAGGTGAGCAATTGATGCTCAAAGGGCAAAGATGTCTCACAGAAAAATGTCCCATTAAAAAGAAGAAGGGAGCTCCCGGCCCTCAACATAAAAAGAAGACAAAATTGTCTGAATACGGAATACAACTTAGAGAGAAGCAGAAAATCAAAAGAACATATGGTTTGCTTGAAGGGTATTTCAGAACATTATTTATTGAAGCAAATCGCATGAAAGGCGTAACCGGTTCAAATATGTTGTCATTACTGGAACGCAGACTTGATAATGTTGTATATCGAATGGGATTTGCATCTTCACGCTCTATGGCCAGACAACTTATTCAACATGGTCATGTAAAAGTGAATGGAAGACGCCTTGATATAGCATCTTATCGAGTGAGAGAAGGTAATGAAGTTGAGATTGATACTTCTTTTACTGAAAACGCTTCACTTCTTGAATCTGTAAAGCTCTCCAAGGCAATAAATTCAAAACCGGAATGGGTTGAAGTGGATTTTGAAGCGAAAAAAGGTAGAATTGCTCGTCTTCCCAAGCGAGAGGATATCCTTATGAATTTCAACGAACAGCTTGTTGTTGAGTTGTATTCTAAATAATCATAGTTCAGTACTTAGTTCATAAATGGTGTTCTCAGTTTTCCGCCAATTTTTCGGAGGTCAATATAGATGGCTCATAAGAATTTATTAAAAGGTTTTAAGCGGCCGAGCAAAATAACTTTTGAGCATATAGATCTTAGTAACAATTATGGTAAATTTAGTGCCGAACCTTTTGAAAGAGGTTATGGTACGACAATTGGAAATAGCCTCCGGCGGGTGCTTCTGTCTTCAATTGAAGGTGCCGCGATTAATGCTATCAGAATCGAAGGTGTCCAACATGAATTTTCGACTATTGACGGAGTTTATGAAGATGTAACTAAGATTATTCTTAATTTAAAAAAGCTTCGTATAAAGTATGATGAAGAAATACCCAAGGTAATTCATATTACAAAAGAAGGTAAAGGTCTTTTGACCGGTGCTGATTTTTCAGTTGATTCTGATATTACTGTTCTCAATCCTGATTTGCTCATCGCTACGCTTGATACCAATGCAAAGCTTGATATGGAAGTTCAGATAGAAAAAGGCAGAGGGTATGTTCCTGCCGAATTCAGTGAAAAAAATTCAGATGTCATTGGTGTTATTGCAATAGATGCAATTTATTCTCCAGTTCTTAAAGTTAATGTCACCGTTACAGACACTCGTGTTGGTCAACGTACGGATTATGACAAACTTCTGCTTGAGATATGGACAGATGGTTCTGTACGACCTGATGATGCTCTAGCTCAGGCTTCAAAGATATTGAAAGATCATCTTTCAATATTTATAAATTTTGAAGAAGAGATGGAAGAGGAAACCGAAGAGGTAGATGAGGGTGTAGAGAAAATGAAATCTCTTCTCTCTCGTTCTATTGACGATATGGAATTTTCTGTAAGGTCATATAACGCTTTAAAGACACTTGATATTTCAACATTGGAACAACTTGTGCGCAAAGCAGAAGATGAATTGTATAAATCAAAACATACCAGTGAGCAGGTCGTTGCAGAAATAAAACAAAAACTGGAAGCGAAAAATCTTAATCTTGGTTTAAAAGAGTAACGGGGCATAAATCATGTATAAAATGAAAAAAGTCATGAAAATTGGGCGGACTCACGCTCATCGTGAGGCGATGGTTTCAAATATGATTGCCTCTTTGATAAAAAATGAAAGAATCATTACAACAAAAGAAAAAGCTAAGTTATTGAAAATCTTTTCAGAAAAGATGATAACTAAAGCTAAGAGAAATCTTTTGATTGAAGACAAGAAATCACCGCGGGCCGTACATAATAAGCGTATTGTATTAAGTATGCTTAATGATCGCGATGCTGTGGCAAAACTTTTTGATGATATAGCAATTCGGACTAAAGATAGAAATGGCGGTTATACCAGGATTTATCTTCTTGGGAAAAGACCTGGAGACAATGCTGAAAAGGCCATGATAGAATTAGTCGACAAGAAAGAGATTGTTGCAGGTGATAAGGCCGATAAGAAAAAAACAGCAAAAAAATAAATTTGTTGTCTGATTATATTCTAAAATAGTATTGTTTATTATAAGATAAATAAAAGGAACCTCAATATGATGGTTCCTTTTATTTTATCCTTGTAGATAATATCCCGCATTTATGTTCAAAAGAATATAATTTGATAAATGAATCTTATCTTGTGTTGTCTGACAAAATACTAATCAACGCATTTTTTTGAGCTATTTTCGCCATATCCAATGGGGTGTCATTGCTGTTGGAAAGAGAATATTTATTCGCGTTATATGTGAGAAGAGTTCTTGCAACATCCTCGTGACCGTACCAGGCTGCATAATGCAAGCAGGTATATCCCCGTTTTTCCTTGATTTCCAATAATGTATTATCAGCTTCAAGAAGGTATTTTACAGAAAGATTATCTCCGGCATAACAGGCAAAGTGTAAAGGTGTTTCTTTGCTGCTTACCTGATAATTGATTCTTGCTCCTTTTGTGATGAGATAATTAACAATTGTTGATTTGCTTTTAATAGCTGCCCGATCAATTGGAGCATAACCGATGGTTGTAACTGCATTAATATCAACTTGCGATATTTCGACAAGGTAACGCACGACACCGCTTTGGCCGGCAAAACTGGCATGATGCAGCGGTGTAGCTCCGCGAGGATCTCTAATCTCCATATCCCCACCAAGTTCTTCAATTGTCCTGATAATTGACAAGTGACCTCCGGCGGCTGCATAATGTAATGTCGAATATCCGTTTTCATCATATGAGAGTGGATCTGCACCATTTGCTGTCATTTCGTTGAATTTGGCAAGATCACCGTTTTTTACAGCATTAATTAAAGCAATATTGGTCTCGTGGGTAACGTAGGTAGGATTAGCCGGTGTTTGGGTATCATTTTCTAATATGACAATATTATTATCAAGGCGTGCACTCTCTGTTCCGGGATTAGTGATGGAAATTGAATAAGTGCCCATACCAAGCGCAGCAGGGTTAAAAAAGAAAGATACACTATCTTTTGAATTATAAGTGAAATTGTTGATAGTAATTGAACGGTTGTCTGAACTTAAGGTGATTTTAGCATTTGGATCAAAATTGCTGCCGCTTACAAACATTTCAGATCGAGAATTAGTTATGAAAAAACTGTTGGGGCTGACACTGTTAATTACAGGTGTGCTTATTTTTGACACAGTAAAATATTGCCAGTCGGCACCGGATTCAAGTTTATCAAATTTGTTGATGGTCGTAATTCTAATTTGATAATTTCCCTCTGGAAGCGACAGTTGCAATTCGTTGTCCTTTGTGCGATTATTATAAATGAATTTTCCGGTTTTGTCAGTGATTTCAACCAAATATCCGTTGGCACCCGGAACACGCTTCCACTTAATAACTGGTTGCGATGTGTTTTCAGAAGTAATAGTAAAAGATGAAAAAATGAAAAACAGACAAAAAATGAAAATACAAATATTGTTTTTGTGAATATGTTTGTTGGATTTTGATCGGTTATTAATGTTGTTAATCGCTTCAGTCAACATAATACAACTCTCTTGTTATGAGATCAGGCTGTGCCAAAGGAGGTAAGACAATTTTAAATAAACGTCGTACAGGAAGACTGATTCTCTGAGTGACCCCAGAATTTTCGGCAAAAATTTCGACAATGTAATCTCCACGATTGAAAAGTGTGAGATCATTGATGGTGCACGTCGTATCAGTGGTTTTTCTTGATAGTACCAGTTTCTCTTTATTGTCATATATGTTTACAGTATAGGTATTCGCATCTTTAACATCAGACCAGACAAAACGCAAGGAATTGTTAGAGCGCATATTGAATACCTGTCCGTTGACGGGTATTCTAATGTAAGGTGAAGCCAACGGAAGCAATGTAGAAAAAGATGATACAATCATATCGCTTGATCCGTTTTCAGGAAGTTTTATCACGCGCCAATACCAGACGCCCTGATGCCGAATTGTAACCCTGACTGAAGTAGATGTGGTGGTATATGATTTTTCAATTGTTTTAAAATCTTTATCTGTTGAAAGATCAATGCGATAGGATTGCCACTGGGATGAGTCTTTCCAGCTTAGTAATACAGATTCCGATGCCGGAATTGACGAATCGGCTGCTGGATAAAGTGATTTGAATTGGGTTTCATCAGATATCGTAAAAAAAGAAGTATTCGAGTATTCTCTTTTTCCAGTGACAGGATTTATATAGGAAATTCTCCAGTAATAGCGACCTGCCGGCAGTTTTTGCTGAAGACGGTAATACGGGGAGTAGGTCTGTTGAGAGAGCAGATTGTTATCAAAGTTTTCATTTTCAGAAATTTCGAATGTGTAATCAAGGACATCATTGTTTTGTTCCCAATTAAACCTGT
>JAEWVL010000421.1 GCA_023396665.1 Spirochaetota bacterium | reverse complement strand
TTGTTATTGTCGTTAAAAAGATCGGAGTCAATCTGGTTTTTGCCCCTTTGACAATGCTATCGATAAAATCCGCCCCGCTGTTATTCTTGCGTTCATTATTCATGAATTCAACGAGTATCAGCGAGTTATTCACAACAACGCCGCCATAGCCCATAATACCGACAAGAGCGAGCATCGAAAGATCCATACGCTGTATGCCGAAGGCAAACAGTATACCGATCAGACCGAAGGGCACAGCTGAAATCACGATTGCCGGTTGAACCAGCGAATTGAACTGAAGAACCAGAACAAAATAGATTCCCAGTAAAGCCAACACTATCGCAACAATCATTCTGGCGAAAGTCACGGCACTCTCTTCCGCCTCTCCTCCCAGATTTAACCTGAAACCGGGATTGTCCGCTTCAAAACTCTTGTATTTTTGTGAAAGAACCGAATAAATTTCCTTTGCACTTTTACCATCAGAAATATTGGCTGTGATAGTATTTTTTCTCTTTCCGTTATGTCTATAAATCGTCTGCGGTGAAGCGCTCATTTTTGTATGCAAAAGATTCGCAATAGGAATAAGTATCCCCCTGTTGTTTATGGTGTACAAGCCGTCGAGCGGTTTATCCGGAATAATTTCTGTCTTATCCAGCACAACACGAAAAGGAATCCGTTCATCTGCAGTTTCCATATACGCAACTTCTGTTCCGTCAAACGCAGTTCTGATAATCCCGGCGATCTGTCCCACAGACAAAGCCCCCTGTGCAATCAGGGGATAATCGGGTGTCAGCCGCAATTCCGCTTTTCCTTCGCGATAATCGCTCTCTATCTGGGTTAATCCGATTTCCCGCAAATCCCCGGATATCTCCCGCAACAAAGCAATTCGTTTTTCATTATCATTTCCGATAACGTCAATTGCGACCGGTTTTCCCGCCGGAGGCCCTCCGCCATCTATTTCATAATCAAGCGACACTATGCCGCTAATATTTCTTGATTTAATCTCTTTGAAAACATAATCTTTCACTTCCAGCGCACTCATATCTCTCTGCGTTGAAGGGCTCAATGTTATTTCATAATTAAACTGGTTGGAAAGTGTCTGTATCGAATAACGGTGTTTGCGACCGGCCATCGACACATACGAACGCAAAACCCCTTCCGGTAAAGAATCAAGAATTTCATCTATCGGAGCGATGATGGTTTCGGTATTCTTCAGAGAACTGTCCGTTTTTGTTTCTCCGTAGATCAGCAGGCTCGTCGCCTGGTCAATGGGAAACATAACAAATTTCACCATAAGAACAGAAAGAAAAAGCGCCGAAACAAATATCGCACAAATCGCAAAAAAGGAAATGTACCGGTGCCTGAGCATTTTTCTGAGAAAGCGGCCGTAACCCGCCTCGCAAAATTGCAAAAAAGGCATTCCGACCGGCTGTACTTGCTTCTTTCTTTTCTTCGGTGGTGCCGCAAGATGAACGGGTAAAGCCAAAACGGATTCGATAAGACTGCCAAAGAGCATTGCGATGACAAAGGTCGGAATTTCCCGCGAAAAATCAAATGCGATTCCCTTAATAAAGTACATTGGAAGGAAAGCGATAACCGTTGTTGCAACTGTTCCAAGAACAGGTACGAGAACCTGTGCCGTTCCCCGTGCCGCGGCGTCTTTTGGAGTCAGCCCTTCCGAGCGGTTCCTGTATATATTTTCCGCTACAACTATTGAATCATCCACCAGCATACCGAGAACGACAACAAGGCCTAACAGTGATATTCGGTTAATTGACACTCCAGCAAATGAGGCGACAATAAACGCCGTTGAAAACGCAATAGGGATACCCATTGCCGTCCAAAATGCAAGTCTAGCGTTGAAAAACAGAAAAAGAACTCCCAGTACGAGAACCAGTCCAACCGCTGCATTCGAATAAAGAATACGAAGCCGGTCTCTTGTGTCAGCAGACATATCGGAAAGTATTGACAATGAAACTTCAGATTGCTGTAATCGACCCTTCTTAAATCGTTCAATCACCTTGGTAACCTGATCAACACTTTTAATTATATCGGCATTGCCCTGTTTTTTGACATTCAGCCAGACACCGTACTTCCCGTTTATTTTTCTGACAACATCGCTTTCCTGCAACTGAAGAGCAACTTCTGAAATATCACCCAATGTGATAATTCTACCCGCATCGTTAATGCGAACAATAATACTGCGTATCTCCTCCTCACTGGAAAATTCTGAAAGAGTAACAATACCGGTTTCAGTGGTAAAAGATTCTAGTGATCCGGCTGAAAGCCGTATTTTATTGTTTTTAATAGAACTTATCACCTCTTCAAAAGAAATTTTATACTCATCAAGAAGGTGTTTTTTCAGACGGATAACAATTTCCTTTTCATGAACTCCCTGTATGTCAATTCCGGCAACAGTTGATAACTCGAGCAAATCTTCTTTTAGGGCTCTCGCAAGTTCTGCACACACAGTCGGATCATCACCCGGAGATGAAAAACCGATTGTCATAATCGGCCAATTATCTGATTTTTCCTCGTATATTTCCGGGCGGGTTTTCACTTCTTCGGGAAAATCGTTGATCCGGCCAATGGCCGTTTCAATATCATCCTTAACTTTCTCTTTATCTTCAGCCGAATCATTTATGGTGACAGAAACGACCGACATGTTCTCAAGAGAGACGGAACTGTACTCTTTTATGTCACTGACTCCGGCGATAGCTTCCTCGATCTTTTTGCTTACATTCAGTTCGACATCTTCAGGTGATGCTCCCGGATAGCTTGTGTAGATATCCATCATATACATATCTATCCTGGGAAAGCCCAGACGCTGCATGGTCCAAAGTGAATAAATTCCGATTAATACTAAAAATATCAGCAAAAGATTCACCAGAAGTGGTTTATCAACAAGCTTTCGCAGGAATTTCTCAAAAAAACGTTCCATCACCTATTTCTCCAAATAAAATACATCACAAGGAATCGATAATCGTTGTTTTACAGCAAGACTGTCAACAAAGAAGATATTTTCCGAAGATATTACTTAATACACGTCTGCCTGCCTGTAAATACAGGTTTCCTGACTTTAACAGCATAATTTCCAAAAAGTGATACCTTTTAATGTCGCTCTAATATTGAATGCAGCAAATAAACGAATTCATTCAAATTGTGTTCTTGTTTTACTTTTTTCTGTAAATCCTCAAAATGTAGAGTCCCTCTGAAAAATTCATTTTCTATTGGCAGATCACGCTTATCCAAATAATTTTTTGTTTTCTCCACGTAATGAAACTATATTGCAGAGTAGATTGGGTTCAATCTTACCTACTTCACAAGAGGTTCACTATGAAATTCCGCTCAATTGGCCTTTCCTTCAAAATCTCCCTTATAGTCAGCCTTATGGTTGCTTTCATTCTCACTTTCATCATCCTGTTCATCGGAAGCCGGCTTTCAGTTGAAATTCCGAAACAGTTACAGATTGAAAACACACAGATTACGAAAGCACGAGCGGACGAGCTTGGAAAACTTTTGGACTCATACTACTGGCAGCTCAGTACAATTTCATCACTGGATTTTTTAACTTCTGGAAACAGATCGTACGCCGAAGACAGAATGTTATTTGAAGTAAAAAAAACAGTTTCGCCCGATATTACCACAACTTTAGTCGTATGGAGTGATGGCAGTGCAAAAACAGTTACCGGCAACTATGTTAATGTTTCACAACGAGGTTATTTTAAGGAAATCATGCTCCAAAATAAAGATTATGCAATTGGAGATGTTGCAATTTCCAAGGCTAAGAATTTTCCTACAGTCATTTTGGCCAAAGCGATAAAGGCTTCTGATGGAAACAAGGTGGGAATTGCCGCATTCGAAATTAATATGGATACCCTGTCATCGATTGCCGCTTCAATCAAACTTGGAGAGACAGGATACGGATGGATAATCGATCAAAACGGAACGGTAATCGCACACCCCGACAAGAATACCATTCTGAACCTTAACATCTTGAGCTCAAACAATGAGGGATATAAAGGACTCGAGACCCTGGGTAAAAGTATGCTCGCTTCCGAGACAAATGACGGCATTTACACGAATAAAGATGGTGTGAAGATGGTCACTTTTTCAGCACGGGTTCCGAATAGTCCGGGATGGATACTCTGTCTTTCCATCTCGTTAAAGGAAATTAATTCAACGGTTTCTAACCTTATGCGAGTTCTCTGGGGATGCTTATTAATCGGAATTATCATATCAGTTTCTGTGGCACTTATAATCGCAAAATCGATAGCGAATCCCATATCGGGGTTCATGCGAGCTTTGAACCTGCTGGCGAGAGGGGAGCTTGTCATGAGCAAAGATGACAGGAAACTACTTAACCAGCTTATGCGAAGAGGTGATGAAATCGGATCTCTGGGACGCTCTCTTGACGCACTCGTGACAAGCCTTTCTTCAATAGTCGATATTATCCGCGATGCATCCGGACAGATACACTCCGGATCAAGTCAGCTTTCAGAAACCGCCGCATCAATGTCACAGGGAGCCAGCGAACAGGCATCGAGTATCGAGGAACTTTCAGCTTCTGTCGAAGAGCTTGCTTCGACGATTAAGCAAAACGCGGATAACACCACCCAGGCCGATACATTGTCCAGGCGGGTTGCAGAAAACGCCGAAGAATCGGGAAAAGCCGTGAACGAGACCGTTATGAGTATGAAGGAAATAGCCTCAAAAATTTCATTTATTGAAGAAATTGCCGGCCAAACAAATCTTCTTGCACTTAACGCAGCAATAGAGGCCGCACGCGCTGGTGACGCTGGAAAAGGCTTCGCAGTTGTCGCTTCTGAGGTACGTAAACTGGCAGAACGCTCACAAATAGCCGCAGCAGAAATCAACGGACTCTCTGTCAAGAGTACAACTGTCGCCGAAAAAGCGGGAAAACAGATCGAAGAACTGGTTCCCGACATAAAAAAAACCGCCGGACTTATTCAGGAGATAGCCACCGCGTCTGAAGAGCAGTCAAGCGGAGCCGAACAGATAGCACTTGGTGTCACGCAAATGGATCAGGTTGTTCAGGTTAATGCCTCAAGTTCTGAAGAATTAGCAGCAACAGCAGAAGAACTGGCGGCTCAGGCAAACAGCCTGGTTGAGATTATCAACTTTTTCAAAACAAACAGTTAATACATAGCTTGAACAGTCTGTCGGGCAACAAATCATACTGAACTCATGTGTTTTACCTCCTGCATCATTTTATATTTTGTAATGGTAATACTTGTG
Source organism: Spirochaetota bacterium (assembly GCA_023396665.1). Taxonomy (GTDB): domain Bacteria; phylum Spirochaetota; class UBA4802; order UBA4802; family JAFGJZ01; genus JAEWVL01. The sequence continues at coordinate 431 of JAEWVL010000421.1, read as the reverse complement.
GTTCACATTGATAAGAATATCTATTTGATAATAGCAGCAAGAATTTTATACTTAATCAAAGCAAACAACAAAACGAGTATCGCCCAATAATGAATTGTTGCTTATTTTAAGAACTGTCTGCACCCTGCAATTAACGGTTCATATGTACTTCATGTAACATATTATGTGAAGCCGCAAAAAAAAACAATTCTGTCTTTTATAACTTGACGTTTACACAAATACGCTATTTCAAATATCACTATAATGTATAACAAATTATTGAGATAGTTTGTTATTGCGGAATTTTCCTCTATCAAAGAATTTCTTGTGTATATTTTAATTCAAAATATTCACTGAAAACTTTGAGGATTTTTGATGGCATAATAATTAATACGGTGACATATGAAACCCAAGTCCAAATCTGTATTTTCAATATCAATCAGCCTTAAGCT
>JAEWVL010000344.1 GCA_023396665.1 Spirochaetota bacterium | reverse complement strand
AGACGCAACTGGTCAGTGAGGTTGCCGATTCTGATAACGTTGAACTGATCAGGGCTGTGGGTGTAAAGGATTTTCTGATATCAAATAAATTTGTGTCAAAGATATACGCACAGGTTTCTGAAGAACCGGACGTCATGAAAGCTTACGATGAATTATTCAAGGCCGAGGGGAGCGAGATATATCTCAAACCTGTTTCGGTGTTTATGCAGAAAGCGGGTCGAATGGCTTTTGCAGATATTTGCGCGGCTGCTATCAAACGTAACGAGACCTGTTTCGGGGTTCGGATTAAAGCTGAAGAAGATGATCCCGACAAGGGACATGGGATATATGTGAATCCCGACAAGGCTAGAGAATTTACGCTTACCCTTGACGATTACCTCATTACTTTGGCTGAGGATGAATCATGAGTATTAGACGATGGTTTCCTGTCTTCAGGAAACCGCCGATACAAAAAGATCTGTACTGACTGCAAGGTCAGGGGAGTTTGCATAAAAAAAGAGGGATATTCCCTCTTTTTTTATGCCAGTGCCGTCATTACACACGGACGCTTAATTGTAATATCGAACCTGATAGGGTTTGCAGTTTCATTTTTTACTAGCGGTAGACCCTGGATTCTGGATTAGTTTTTGCGAAGTTCGGCTAGAGAGAAAGATTTTTGAAATAGGGTTCAAAAAGTTTTTTGTCTATTTCGAGGAGACGCGACCTTATTTCCGAAAGATTATCAAAATCGTGTTGCTGTTCTTTGTAATAATCGAAAAGCCAGAGATAGCGGTTGATGAGTCGTGGCAGTACATTCGTTGCCCTAATACGGTCAACAGACATCGACTGGTAGTTTTTCTCCAGATTGTAGATGTCACGCATGATATTTGAGATATGATTACCGTTCAGATGCCTTCGAGAAAAAAATATTTCGGTGAGATGTCCGAAAACCGGTATCCACTCTCTTGGATCCCCCCAACCGGATTTTTCTTCGATTGAAATACGGTGCAGTTTTTTTATCGGCTCCGCCTTAATCAGCGAAAGATCAATTTCGCAGGGATCATAAAAAAAAGCCTCCCGAAACAGCAGTAAGGCTCTTGGGAATTCTCTCATATTGAAATATGATTCGCCCAGAAGCGAGAGAATGCGGGCATCGGTTGCAAATGAACTTCTGGCAAATTCAAGTATCTCCAGTGCGTGCGAGAAATCTGACAGTTTGATAAAGCATACAGCCAGATTGTAGAGAAGATTATAGCTTGCGGCGGGGTTGTCTTCGTTTTGAAAGGCCGTCTGATAATGATTTGATGCCGTATAATAAACGAATTTCTCGACGGAAAGATAAGGGCGGGCCTGCGCTGTAATCTTATCCTTTGCGTAGGCCTTGAACAATTCCCATTCGTTCATGAGAAAATCAGCTGCGCTACGTCCTTCTTCAAGAGATGCGAGTTCCTGAACCCGGTTCAGCCAGAAGCGGACCGTTCTGTATCCATCTTCAACGAGACGGTTATCCGGATACCTGTCCAGCAATTCAACGAAAAGCTTGAACGCCGGTTCAAAATCGCCCGTTTCAAGAAAAAGACAGGCATCGGAGAAGCCGGGGACTTCAGGTTGCTCGTCGAATTGTAGTTGTTCGTTTGAGTCCATCTACCGCAAAACTACCTTGTTTTCGAAACTAAACTGATCAGGGTCATGCGTCAGAATGATCACCTGTCTGCTTTGACTGATACTCTTGATGATGTCAGAAAAGAGTACAATCGTTTTTTTGTCCATAAAAACAGCCGGTTCATCAAATATGAGCGGAAACTGAACCCGGTCACAGCATTCACCGAGTGCCACCTTGAGCGCGATGAGGTAAAGTTGCCGCAGTGAAGGATTGTCGGTGAAAGTATCACCGTGCAAAAAAGCTTCAATCCGATCCAAAGATTCATTGATTCCCAGTGCGGAGAGATTTTTCAGAACAAGCGATGAGATGTTCCTGTAAAAATTATCGGCTTCTTTGTTGACGATTTCCTCTATCGTTTCCGAAAGAAAGGAGAGGGTCTTGATTCCAAGTCGGGCTTGAGTTATTTGCTCTTCTACGTGCATAAGGCGCGAGTCTGTTCTATCGGGCGTTGACGGAGTGAAATCGGTAATCTCTTCATCCAGGTGGATGATAATGGACTGGAGACGTGCGCTTTCGGCGTCAGTATCGGCAAGCTGATCTTCCAGTTCTTTCCGGTAATCATCATAATCGAAAGAATCGGGGTTAACACCGGTGAAACCTGTTTTATTCGAAAAATCCTTAATAGATTTGGCAAAGTCGTCAAGTTTGTTATCCAATTCGCTGATACGCCCGTCTGTATTTCTTGCGAATAGAATCTCCAGTTCGCCGGTTTTTTCGCGAATCTCTTCTTCGCGCTCACAGAAATAACCGTATTCGTTAAGGTAATGTACAACGAAATTGTAAATCTCTTTTCCCCGAGCGTCTTCCATCAAAATGTTGTTCTTCGCCAGTTCACCGGTGATCGCTTCTTCGACATCATTTTTTTCTTTAGTCAACTGATCGATGGCATAGCCTCGTTTAAAGTGAATAATTCTTGCGATGGTCAGTATAAGTGTCAGTGAGAAAAATCCACCCGCTGCTGCAAGCGAGTAAAAAAAAGGGATGATCGGCTGAAACCAGTTCAATACCAAAAGAGTGGCGGAGGCGATGAAAACGAAAAATTCCCCCTTGATTACGGTGCGTATGCCAGCGCTGGACTTTGTCGTGAACAACTCGGTTTTTTCAGATAATCTGGTCATTTGATCGTAGAGCTCGCATATCTTTGCGATGCTGTTTCGCACATCAATTGAAATGCCTGAGAAGCGCGGGAACGTTTTCTTGAGATCCCGCTTCAAATTTCTGACATTCTGTTCTTTTTCCGCTTCTTCTTCTTTTTCTTCTACGAGTCGTATTCTGCTGACTTTCATTTCGTTGTATTCGTCAACCATTGTACGAAGCGTATTCAGTTCTCGCATTGAGTCGACTATGGCGCTTCTTTTTTCGGCAAATTGGGAGATGTCGTGATTCAGTTGTTCCTTTTCAGCAAGAAGCTTTTCCAGTTTTCCGTCTTTTATCTGTCGTAATTCCAGCTCTTTTAAAAGGCGGGCCCGTTCGGCGACATAGGCTGATTCGCGTTTTACAAACTGAATCTGCTGATACTTCGATTTGTCAGACAGTATATTGGCAAGAAGCTTGCCCTTGTCATAGTAGTGTTCGTTATCCGTAAGGTACAGGGGGATAAGTTCCTGGAAATCAACACCGTTTGACTGAAGGTGATGATCGGCGGGAGAGAAAATATAGGACGAAGCGAAAACCTCTTTATCGCAAAAGCCTTCCCTGTTGAACGATCCATCGCCGGTCAGGCGCAGACATACTGACTTGGTTGAATCCCGGAGAACCCTGAATTGTGAACCGTTATCTTCGAAGGTAATATTGAGAACAAGAGAATCTTTCTCTGCGGAATTTTGACCTTTTTTGTCATAAAGGGCATGAATCAACGATGACATCAGAAACGATTTACCACAGCGAGCCGGGCCGCAAAGAAGTGTAACGTCTGCGGAAAAATTTACAATGGTGTTATCAAAAAACTTGTCGTGAGTGGCTATGCATTGAGATAGTCGCATAGCACCTCCGTTGAAAGGGCGGGTTCTTTGTCGAATAGACTCAGCGTGCCGGAGATAAAATCGTAATCGAGTTCATTTCCTTCCAGATAAATTCTTCGTATCAGCTGAGATCGAAGCGAAGCATCAGTAGAACCGTGATTTGAAAAAAAGTTCTCTTTTCCGGGTCCGGCGATGATCAGCTTGTGAACCTTTTCCCGCAGTGCTTTGATTTGTTCGTCGAAACTCTCGTGAACAGGCTTTTGAGTGCAAATATACACGACATTAGAGCCGGCATTTTCCTCTGCAATTTTTGCGAGTAATTCGGTGTTTACGGTGTCGGTGTCGTATCGCGATACTTTTACAGTTGTTATCGAATAACGCTTCAGGGTTACCTGCTCGTTTTTTTTGAAAAATAGTGACACTGCATAGCTGTCTGCAGTCTGGGAAAAAGTACAGGGTTCGGCGGCGCCCGGAAAAAGGCCGAATATTGTGCCGTTGTATCTGAAAACGCGAAATTCGTTGCTTCCTCCAAAAAAATAAAAATCAAGATTCAGTTTTCGTATCAGAGCGGGGGTCAGGCCTGAGCCAAGCGGATCGAATAGGGTGTTTACCAGAGCCAGTTGAATTCCGCTTTCTGTTCTTTTGATGTCGGCGAGTTCGAACGGGTCTTTTGCTGTAAGGCAGTGTATGGAATAATCGTTTCCTTTTGAGTTTACGGTCATTGAATCGGTGAGCGCATATACATTCTCGGGTAAAGTGATGTTTGCAAACAGCTTCTCGTCTGATGATGCGTTGATTATCACCGGAACGGGAGATTTGCCGAGAATGCCGAGTGTGCGTTTCATCAACTCTTCAGAGGGAGGATTGTCCGTATCGAAAAGGTTTGAAGCTATCAGAAGCAGATCGTGTGCCGCTCCAATTTGAATTGCCTTTTTCAGGGTGATAAGACGGTGTGTGTCGTCTTCAGAAAAAATACCAAGGCCTAAATGCAGGTCAGAAATTGCTGCCACACAAGCCATAAGACCTTCCGTTTGCCATTGGATATGATGATCTGCAGGTAGAAAAGCTCCAGAGATCGGTCGAAACTACACCAAAATCGAAAAGATGTCAATATTTTTTTGATTTACTTCCTTATAATGGAGTTTGCGCTTCATTCCTTAGGCTATGCCGGACGGTGTGTTTCACATTAAGACAAGACTTGCGCTTCAGAAAATAGATTGACGTACAAAATAAGAATTGGGTTTGATTGGATATACCTCCGGCATGACAGCCAATCAGGCATAAAGGAAACCAAGGCATGAAAAATAGTAACAAAATAAAACTGGTAATGACCCCCGTCGTCGCCCTTCTCATATTCTTCGGATGTCTGAAACCGACCGAAGGACTTCGTCAGGATAGCGTTACTCCCGTAATCAGAACAATATTGGCTAAACACGTGACGCAAAAGAAATTTACCGACGAGATTTCCCGTCGAACGCTCGATAATCTTGTAAAATATCTGGATCCATACAAGGTTTATTTTTATAAGTCTGACATCGATGAATTCAAAAAATTTGCTGATAAGCTTGATGATTATGCGGACAAAAACGACTTCAGTGCCGTTGCCCGCGTATTTGACGTTTATAAAAAACGTTATGCGGAGGGAATGTCCTTTTTCAAGTCAATCGTTCAATCTGATTTTGATTTTACTGTTGATGAATCAATTGTGATAAGCGCAGATAAGATAGACTATGCGAAAGATGCTGTTGAGATGAAGGAGCGCTGGAGAAAACGAATAAAACTCCAGGTTCTGAATCTTCTCAATTCTGATATGAAAATGGATGTAGCCAGGGAAAAACTTGTGAAGAGATACGAACTTGGCGAAGCGGAAATAGAAAAAATTGACAGTAACAAAATGATGACCATTTTTCTCAATTCTTTCGCGACAGCATTGGATCCTCATAGCAATTACATGGATGCCGAAGAGTTTGAAGATTTTCAGATTTCATTGTCACTTAAGCTTACCGGTATCGGTGCGGTGCTTCGTTCCGAGGATGGTTTTGTTTACGTGGATTCGATTATTGCAGGCGGACCCGTCTCTCGAATGAGTGAAGAAATGGCGGTTCGTCCCAACGATAAAATTATCGCTGTCGCACAGGATAAGGGTGATCCCGAACCGGTTACCGATATTCCTCTTAGGGATGCCGTTGACAAGATTCGGGGGAAAAAGGGGACGACTGTGCGTCTGACAATATTGCGCAAGGACATTGATACCGGAGTTGAAAACCGGCTTGTCATTCCCGTTGTGCGAGATGAAGTCATTCTGCAGGATCAGGCCGAAAAGCATGCTGTACATGAGATGAAGCGGGGGGAAACAACTCTAAAGATCGGTTATATTCATCTTCCTTCTTTCTATGTGGATATGAGCGCCTCACGGAGAGATCCGAATGCCAGACAGGCGGCCAATGATGTGTTCAACGCTTTGAAAGAGCTTAATGACAAACAAATCGATTCGTTGGTTTTTGACTTGCGCGGAAATCCCGGCGGCGGACTCGACCAGGCCAAGGAGATTGTCGGTTATTTCATCTCATCAGGCCCGGTACTGAAAGTGAAGAGTTCTGAAGGGGTGATGGTGTACGGTGATCCTGATCCCGGCATATATTATACAGGACCGCTGGTCGTTCTGGTTGACAGTACCAGTGCCAGTGCCAGCGAGATTTTCGCCGGCGCCATTCGCGATTATAAACGAGGTATCATTGTCGGACCCACGCGAACTTTCGGAAAAGGAACTGTACAGGATTTACAGCCCTTGATATCTCGCGGGGGGGCGATCAAGATTACCATTCAGCTGTTCTACCAGCCGAATGGCACATCGAACAATAACAACGGTATAGAGCCGAATATTATTGTTCCCGATTTGCTGCAGGCTTTCGATTATTACGAGAGTTCTCTTGACTATCCCCTTGAATGGGAACCACTCTCGCCTGAGAAAATCAAGGTATATGAAGGTCTTGTCAATGACAAGATTGTCAATACTCTTGCGGCCAATTCATCCAGGCGGGTTGATGGGGATCCGGACTTTACAGAATTGAAGAAGAAGATTGAAAAGTTTCGCAAAGAGAATGAGAAGAAAGAACTCAGTCTGAAAATGGATTCTTCTGAAACAAAAAATGACGAGCTGAAACTGAGAAACGACAATAAAAAGAAGATTTACGATCTTGAGAGTGATATCTTTTTGCGTGAAACATTCGAAATTGCATCAGATTACTCGGAAATGTTGGTGGGGAAATAGAAGATGGCAGATAAGAACCTTGCGCCGTTAAAGAAGACTGCCGCAAAAAAGGGAATTTGCGAGATTTCAGTAATTTTGCCGGTTTTTAATGAAGAAGAAAATATAATCGCACAGTATGAGCGCATACGTGAGAGTATGGAGCCGGTGGGCAAAAGTTACGAAGTCATATTCGTAAACGACGGGAGTACTGATCGCTCCCTTGAGCTTCTCGAGGCAATCGCGAAGAAAGACAAGAAGATCAAGGTTATAGATTTTCGCAGAAATTTCGGACAGACGGCGGCAATGGCTGCCGGAATTGATTTTGCAACAGGTGAGATCATTGTGTTTATGGATTCAGACCTGCAGAATGAATCGGATGATATCGTTAATCTGATAAACAAGATCGATGAGGGCTATGATGTTGTCAGCGGATGGAGGATAAAGCGCAAGGATCGCTTTTTCAGCAGACGACTTCCGTCCATGATAGCCAACAAGATAATATCAATGGTGAGCGGAGTAAACCTTCACGATTCGGGATGTTCGCTAAAAGCTTTCAGATCTGAAATAATCAAGAAGGTCAAACTGTACGGAGAGATGCACCGCTTTATTCCGATTCATGCCTCATGGATCGGTGCGCGAATAACGGAAATACCGGTACGCCATCACCCTCGCAAATACGGTAAATCAAAGTATGGTATACTCAGAACTTTCAAGGTGATTCTTGATCTTATTACGATCAAATTCATGGGATCATTTTCGACAAAACCGATTTATCTGTATGGCGGTTTGGGAATGATTACCATGTTTCTCGGTCTATTGTCCGGGCTGGCGGTAATTTTAATGAAAATATACATGGGATACAATATGACAGGAAATCCCTTCCTGATGATTTTCAGTATATTCGTTATGCTCAGCGCGATTCTGGCGCTTATGGGAATACAGTCCGAGATTCTTATAAGAATATATCACGAAAACTCAAGCATGCAGCCTTATTATGTAAAGAAGACGGTCAATGTTTCCGCACAAAAGGATAAACGGTAACTATTGCCGTTTTATCCTTGACATCAATATCGCATTATTGCAATATTGAGATATGAAAGATGCAGTGACAGAATATGCGGAATTACTAAAGGCGTTAGGTCATCCTGTGCGTTTGCAAATATTGTGTGACATCGTTTGTGAGGAGTGTAACGTTAATTCTCTTGTTGAAAGGCTTACCTTGCCGCAATCAACGGTTTCCCAGCACCTTGCATTGTTACGTAACAGGGGGATAATTAAACCCCAAAAAGACGGTGTACGAACGTGTTATAAAATTGCGGATCCGACCGCGCGTAAAATTCTGGATTTACTCAAAAAAGAAAAAGCGGCAAATATAGATAATCATGAATGAGGAGGACGCGATGTCTTTGGTACATGTTGACAATGCAAATTTTGAAAAAGAAGTGTTACAATCAGACAAGCCTGTTGTGGTTGATTTTTATGCTGACTGGTGCGGACCCTGCAGAATGATAACTCCAATAATGGAAAGTCTCGCAAAAAAACTTGAGAATGTGAAATTCTGTAAATTGAACGTCGATGATGCTCCGGCAATTGCAGAAAAGTACGATGTCGCCGGTATTCCAACCGTTATACTGTTTAAGAGCGGCAATAACGTAAATCAATTCAGCGGAGCACTGCCTGAAGCGGCAATAGAAGATTTTATCAATAAAAATAAATAAAACCGCAAAGTCTGATACATGTGCTGTTTTCATGTAACAGACACGTGCAGCACAAAATACGTTTTGGCTGAAGCGTATTTGAAAGGGGATCATGCGCGAATGGTCCCCCGATTGTTTGCTTATGATAACTGCTTGGATTCGTCTTTCGTCACGTTTGAGTTGAGCGATTTTTTCAGGAATACTTTTCCCGTTCTTGATTCAAGAAGCACCTTGCGTGTGAATTTCCCCCCCGTGTCTGACTCGGTTATGACAATGTCTTCCATTTCAAGAATAATTTTCGCCGCGGTGACATTGTCTTCGGGAATAGTGTGAAACTTCATTTCGCCGGCCAGAACTTTTCCTCCGCCGAAAACTTTCGCGGTTATGTTTTCCTTTTTGCATCCGTGTTTCAGCATTTCCTTGATCAGCATGGCAAGTGAGTGAAATGCGTGTTTATTCGTACTCTCGAAATTGTTGAAAGAACCTGAAAGCTTTCCCTCGAGCATATAGTGATTCATGCCGGATATCTTCTTTTCATTGTCGTGCAAACAAACTGCAACACAGGAGCCGAGAAGGGTGGCTATGATTTCATCCTCTGAAGAAACATAGAGCTCACCGGGATGAATGGTAACGAGCCGTTTTTCATATCTTTGAGAGAATTGAGCAGTCATCGTTTTGATACCCTTGTTTTATCGGGAACATACACTCACTGTTCCAATGGACCTGTTGTGTGTCTCCCCGTACATTTCAGTTACGAAAGGTATGCATTTGTGAATATCGCCATCAATAACGGAGAACGGCCGTCTGCCGTTGTCAGGTATGCGGTTATTCAAAAAGTACGTACCTTGTTTTTTCGTGAGCTTTTTTAAATGCATCGTTTATGTAAGCATTTTCAAGGCGTATTATTTCCGAGTCTGTTTCGTTTTGCGTCAGTATCTTTCGAAAAGTTTTCCCGCTTTTCGGAAAAAAGATGATTTTTCTTCTGGATACTCCTGCCAGATCGAGATGTTCTACCGGTATTTTTTCCTTTGAAAAAAATGTATGAATAAACTTAACATTGCTGGCGAGCATGTGCTGGTTTACCCGGTTCAGTGAATCGACTTCGGCCGCACCGAATACTTTTGCAATGAGGTCTTTTCTGTTGCCGCCCTTTTTTACAAATTCACCGAACAGATATTCCAATTGTGTTACGGCATAAGAGATAATTTCCCCTTCGCTCAGCCCGCCCGTACCGAGCTGCCCGGGTA
>JAEWVL010000235.1 GCA_023396665.1 Spirochaetota bacterium | reverse complement strand
TATGCCAATGAACTGAAGCCGGCGCTAATAGATATCAACATGGGCTGTTGTGCCCAGAAAGTCTGTTCGTCGGGATCGGGTGCCGCTCTGTTAAAGAATCCCCTTCTTGCCGGAAGTATTGCCGAAGCTGCGGTTTCGGCTAGTTCTGTACCGGTCAGTGCAAAAATAAGACTCGGCTGGGATCATACTACAATTAATTACAACGAAATCATAAGGGTTCTATACAACAGCGGCATATCGCTTGTTACAGTGCACGGCAGAACAAGATCGCAGTTTTATGAGGGGCTTGCGGACTGGACAGCCATTGCAGAGATTGCGGATTCTTCCCCGCTTCCCGTGATCGGTAACGGCGATATTCATTCGTATGAAGAGGCCATGATGCGTCTGCAAACGACAAAATGCATTGCGGTAATGATAGGCCGAGGGGCTCTCGGAAAACCGTGGATTTTTTCTGAACATGGTGTGGAAAGCTCTCAAGCGATGACTGTCATGAAAAATCATCTGCAGGCGATGGTTGATTATTACGGTGATTACGGTATACTATTGTTCAGAAAACACGCGGTAAAATATATCCATGACGTAGCAGGCGCTGCGAAAGCAAGATGCGAACTGTTGCAGACGACCGATCTGAGCAGAATAAATGCAATAATAGAATCAGCTTTTCAAAGCTCAAGGTCTGTCGCACAACAATAGCTGTTTGCAGATTGATGATTTGTTCTGTCAATTATCCGTGATTACAGTGAGGTCGATATGTTTTTCTTTCAAACTGTCAAAAAATCAAAGAAAAATACAAAAATTACGCAAACGAAAACACGCAATAAAATGAAAGCAAAGACTTCAGCAGATGTCGATGCAGCGGAAAAATTGTCATTGTTCACACTGATCATCGATCTGCTCAAGAGCGGTCGTGATATCACGGAGACACTTTCGAAAATGGGAATATTGTGGATTTTCCACTTTTTTAACATATTTATCGTGTCGGGCAAAAAATTCAATGAAGACGATTGTTCCACAAAATCTTCGGCGATCGCCTATACGACACTCGTTTCACTTATTCCGACACTTACCGTAATTGTCACCTTCGTATTTGCCCGTGTAGGTATGCAGAAAGAACAACTTTTCCAGAGAATTACCCGTTTTCTGGCTGAGCAGAATCTTGAACGTTTGAATGTGGAACCCTTCTTTGAGGCTATTTCAGGTCTTCTGGAAAATGCAGCTGGTATTGGAGTCATCGGTGCGGCTGTGACGGTATTTTCAGCAACGGCGCTGTTGCGAACTATCGAATCCTCACTCAATCGCATTTTCAAGGTGAAACGCCAGCGTTCAATATTCTTGCGGGTTATCTATTTCTGGGCAGCACTCACGCTGGGTCCGATCATTGTCATTACCGGATCAACATTGGCAACACAGATATCAAAGGTTTTGACCGGACCCGATTATACGAGCATTCGTCAATTTGATGATGAACTATGGTTAACCGGATCGAAAGGAAGTTTTGGAAGAGTGCTGGAAAGCGATACACAACTGAGAAAAACGACTGCGGACAACATCGACATAGATAACTTCCGTTCATTTTCATATATTGCATCGGAAAAAACTTTTGTACCTGATGAAGATGTTTCACTTGATCTTTCCACACTTCGAAGCACTCTTCGCAATCTCACCTTTACCGATATTGCCTTCATCGGTCAGGAAGGATGGCTGATCGGTGAAAAGGGATATATTTTACGAACTTCAGACGGGGGACTTAAGTGGCGTGTGTCGAAATGGAGTTATTTCAACTTCAGAAAAATAAGCATGCTTGATTCTTTGAAAGGCTATATCGTCGGAGACAGCGGTACACTTATGAAAACGGTTGATGGCGGAGAAAACTGGACGAACATCAGCTTTCAAACGACAACTGTTGATTTTAACGATATTACTTTTTCAGCGGAACACGGTATCATCGCTGCCGACAAAGGGTACATACTGCTAAGTGATGACGGCGGTGAAAACTGGTTTCCACGTCAGCTGATTGAAGCAAAACAGAAAAAGCATTATTCTGATATCAATGCCGTCTCTGTAATCGAGCAGACAATACTACTTGCAGGCAATGACGGAACCGTTCTGCATTCTGATGACATGGGAAAAAGCTGGGATCTGCACAAATACCGCTCGTTCAATTATACCGCGGCATTACTGCAGTCATCGACAGTCCATTATCTTGCGACATCAAACGGACAACTTCTGAAAACCTCCGACAACGGCAGTACATATATCGTCATGTCTGAGGGCAGTGCCGGGATCAATAATTTATTGAGAGATCATTCTTCTCGCATCTGGATATGCGGCAATACCGGTCTGCTTCAATTTTCCACAGAAGGCAGTTTACTGTGGAAAGGACCGAACGGAAAGAGTTCTCTTCTGGTTTTCATGAAGTTGTTCACCCCATTCTTTTTTATATGGCTTCTGTTTTTTCTGATGTATATAGCGATGCCGAATACAAAAGTTCCGTTTAAAGCAGCCGCGCTCGGTGCTTCGTTTACCGCCGCAGTTTGGGTCTTATTCATCTTTTGTTTTATTATTTATGTTAACAGTTTTGCAAACGGAACATTTGCCATATACGGAGCGCTTGCAGCTTTTCCGATATTTTTGCTGTTGATTTTCACATCCATGCAGATTATTCTTTTCGGTGCCGAAGTCGCCTATACCATCGCTAATCCCTATACGTACAGACGTATCAGAAAACGACAGCATCATGCATTCGGAAACGCCATAAATGCGGTGAGAATGATCGCTCACATATTCCGTAAATTTGAATCGGGCAAGGGAGCCTCAAGTGTTGATGAGCTCATAAAAGTATGTAATAATGATTATTCTGAAATGATGCTCTTCGCAGAGATATATCTGCACGGCAAGCTGATTACACAGACTGACGATAAATACCAGCCCGCCACATCATCACGAAATATAAAAATATCTGAAGTACTGGATATGATTTATGATTTCAGTCTCGACTTCAGAGGTGGTGAAAAGGACAGCGTTGCGCAGCGACTGGGGGATAAATTTGAAAAAATCAACAGTGCCCGGTCAAAAATACTGGGCGATGAAAGACTCAGCGATATCATCTGACGTAGAAGCCGAATATGAAAGGGATAATAATTTTCTCTCCCTCGATTGAAGCGGGAACAGGTCCGAAATTTTTCGAGTTCGTCACTGCGTCAATGCAGCTTTGATCGAGATACTGGTTTCCCTTGGATTGAACCAGTTTGACAGAAAGGACATCTCCGGCACGGTTCATGACAAAGTAAAGATAGACTTCCTGGGAGGCGATCAACCTTGATTGGGTGTATCCCCCCGCATAATAATGCCGCATATTTGAAAGTGTCGGGGGAAACCAGTTATTCCCGATTTGCTGTTTCATATTACGGAAATATTCGAAATCCTGAAATTTTTTCGTATTAAAAGCTATTGGACGTCTGTCACTTGAAAGAAAAAGAGCGTTGTCGGGAGTGAAGCCCTTTATATCGGGTATTTTCGCCCATTCGCTGAGTTCAAGCGAAGGATTCTCCTGCAAACGAACCATGTCTTCATTTTGATTACCTCGTCGGCTCTGTTCATCGCGTCTTTCTAGTATTTCTATTATCGGATGCTCGGATTCGCTTTGCCTAGACAGCGCCACCTCGTAAGTAGCGTTTTCTTTTGAATAAAGAAACTGCGGTATCAGCGATTCGTTGATAATGCGTTTTCCTGATGATTGACGGGGAGAGCTGAAAGTCTGAGAGTTATTGAGCCATGTATCACCCTTGTCTTCGCTCATGTGTCCCTGTGCCGACGAAGATCGTTCGGAGAAGAGTGTATAGGGTGACTCGATCTCAAGATCATCAGCATTGATGTTAACAATAACATCACGAAGCTGTGAATTCTCGTTTTTGAAAAGTTCCCTGAGCTGAGAAGATTTTGCGGGATCCATAATATAGGGAACTGCGATGAAACCAGTCAAAAACAGATGCAATACTATCGAAAAGAACAGAGCGAGTCTGAACTGAATTTCGTGCACTTTTTCCATCTATATAACCGTCACCGTCAGAAAAATTGATTCTTAAAAGTATGTGATACATACAGGTAAAATCAGCTAAAAGCATTTTCGATAATATGCTTTTTGCCGGCTATACTATACACTCAAACTAATTACAACCAAAAGACCACAGCTTGTGTGCCCGCTGTGGTCTTTCAGTTACGTAAAATTACCCTGCCCTCAGAGCCTACTGTTCTTCAAGCATCTTCATCCGATCGGCTATTACATTTTCAGCGACTTTACCCGTCACGGGATCATAGTGCGAAAACTCCATCTCAAAAACAGCCTTATTCTGTGTCAGTGAGGTTACATCAATACTGTAACGAAGCATTTCGGCATGTGGAATCTGAGCCTTTATCATTGCGATACCTTCGTCACTCGCTTCATCTTTCGATTCCATACCTGTTACCCTGCCACGACGGGAGGTGATGTCTCCCATAACGTCGCCGAGAAACTGTTTGTCAACGTATATCGTGACATTCATGATCGGTTCAAGTAAAACAGGTTTTGCCGCTTCCATCGCTTTTCTGAAAGCGGATTGAGCCGCAATTTTGAATGACATCTCCGAAGAGTCAACCGGATGATATGATCCATCAAAAACCTCAGCCCGAACATCGGTTACGGGATATCGCGCAATGACGCCCTCGTCGAGTGCCTCTACGACACCTTTTTCGACGGCAGGTATGAAGTTTTTGGGGATGGATCCGCCGACAATCGATTCGGTAAACTGAAACCCTTCACCTCGCTCAAGCGGATGAAGACGAAGATAGACTTCACCGTACTGCCCGTGTCCGCCGGACTGTTTTTTATGCTTGTACTGCGCTTCGGCTTTATTCGTAATCGTCTCTCTGTAGCTTATTCTCGGTATACCTGTAACCATTTCGATTTTGTATTTTTCGGTTATTTCATCGAGAGTAATATCAAGATGCAACTGTCCCATACCGTAAATAGTCGCCTGTCTTGTCTCGGAATTATAGGTATAATGAATCGTGGGATACTGTTCGCTGTAACGATGCAGTATCTGTCCGAGTTTATCGTCATCTTTTTTGTTGGCTGCCCGGATTGAATAGCCGAATACGGGATTGGGCAGGTTGATCAAGGGTATTTTCAGGGGCCGTGATGCATCACAAAGCGAATGTACGGTATAGCTGGCATCAAGTTTTACAAGTACCCCGATATCACCGCATCCGATCGCTTCGCATTCGACGAGTTCCTTCCCTATCATCGTGAAGGTCTTTCCGATTTTCTCATATTCATTGCAGTCTGTGTTAATAAGCTCAGAATCGGGCTTAATCTCTCCCGCCAGTACACGAACGAATGTGAATTTGCCGGAAAACTGATCGATGTATGTTTTCCATACAACAGCCGCAGTCGGCCCCGCCGGATCACAAGCCGGCTCACATGGATCACCGTTTTTGGAAAGATCGAAGGCTTTAAATGTTTTCTTCTCGGCCGGAGATGGCATAAATTTCAGTATCAGTGAAACAAGACTTCGAATTCCAACAGCCTTGAGCGCCGATCCGCATACGACAGGATGCAGGCGGTTTTTTCGTATTTGCTGACGAATGCCGTGATATATCTGTTCAGGATCAAAATCCTTCCCTTCAAGAAACATCTCAACAAGCGAATCATCACCTTCCGCCGCAAGCTCAACGGTCTTGACGCGCTGCTCATGAACATGTTCAGCATATTCGGTTGGAATGTTATCTTTCACATCTTCATGAGAATTGTTTCCTTTCGGTTTGATATATTTCTGTTCAATGATGTCTATAACACCGCTGAAAGTATCCGCGGCACCAACGGGAACTGCTGTAACGACAAGATTTGCATGAAGTGTGTTTTCAAGATTTGCGAGAACCGCATCGTAACTGGCGCGATCCTGATCCATTTTGTTTACAAATATAATTCTGGGTACATTCATTTCAGCGAGAATGCGCCATGCCTTTTCAGTTCCGACCTGAACCCCATCGACAGAATCAAGCACCAGAATTGCCGCATCAGCCGCCTGAACAGCAGCGCGTCGTTCACCTACCAGATCGGCATGACCGGGACAATCAATTATGTTTACCTTTACCCCATCGGTTTCAATAAACGCAAGAGAGGTATGCACAGACATTTTTTTCTTTTTTTCTTCAATGTCAAAATCTGAAATCAGTGATCCGTCCGAATGTGAACCGATTTTCGCTATTCTTCCGTAAGTGAAAAGCAGCGAGTCCATTAGTGTGGACTTACCGGCGCCCGCATGCCCGAGTATGACCACATTGCGAATGTTTTCAGCTGAATACCTTTTTACCATTAGGTACGACCCCCTCTCCTTAGTTTATGGAACCCTATTAGATCCGTATTTTATCATAAAAATACAGACTTCTCAACGTACTGTTTCTTTACGTTAATATACCGTTACATTCCACGAAGTTCTCTGCTGTATGCTGTTATGAACAATTGATAGTCTTACCATCTTTTTGGGTGGTATCGTAATCTTTCCTGACGATGGCTTCGGCTGTTCGAGATTATTAACCGGGACATAACGACCGGCTCTTTCATCGACAACATATTTTTTTATACTTACACGGTATTCACCCGGACTCATTTTCCGCATAAATTTCTTTTCCAGATTTTCCGGAGATATCTCTGTTCTGCCAATTTCCTGCTTGTCAACCGATATCATGTAATAACACCGGCTATTCTCTTTCGGGGTAATGTCTTTAATCTGAACGATAAAATTTTCCGAATTTTCATCATATAATACGGGTTTTACGTTAACTCCGCACGATACGACAAAAAACGCCAGTATCAGTACAAATAAAATCCTGCTCTTCACTGCTCCTCCATTATTTCTGCTCTATTGTCAGCTTGTAGGACTGTTCAGCCCCCTGCCCGGTACTCTCGATTATGATAAATAATTTGTCATTCACAAATTCGTTCAGTATTACGTTTCCGTTCTCGGAAGCGACAGTCCTGATGATATAACCGAGATTGTCCGTTACCGACAAAGTGGATTTGTCGGCAGCATTATGCGCCAGAACGATGACGACTTCTGAACGACCTTCACTTTCATATAGATAATAGTCTTTGTCACCTTTGTATGAAAGATAGCCGTTTATCACTCCGTTGAAAGGCAGAGCCTGTTCCGGCTCATTATTCGGCTCCAACTCAACATTGTTCTGTTCATTGGCAATACCGGCTCTGATATGATAGTATTGCGCCTCAGTCTCATCTTTTATCATGCCCTTCACCACCGCATAAACGGATTCCGTTACGCGTATTCCGGAAAACATCTCCTGTGTGCCCTCTCCGCCGCTGTTTATTTCGGCTATCTGAACGCCGTTTTTATCGACAAGCGAAAAAGAGACATCCAAACCCGAAGAAGGCATAATCGTTACAATTCGAAACGGGGCATCAGCGAGCGGATCGATTCTGAAAACGTCTATGTCATTTTCGGGTGTGATCGCGCCTTTCATGGTCTCAACCAGAAAAGTAGCTTCTTCCAATGCGTTATTCGGCTCGAGCTCAACACCTTCTTCGTAACCATGCAGCTGCATGGAAAGCGTATAGGGTTCTTTGTAATTTGATCCGTAATTTTTGGCATAGATACGCAAAAAGAAGCGTCCATCAGCGCGTATACCCTGGCCTGCCATATGTTCACCCGCACCAAGTCCGCCCGAATCAGAACGAAGCAGGAGACGCCCGGAAGAAGAAAGCACTTCAATTACAGAATCGACACCGGGAACACCGCTAAGTTCTATATCAGCCATCATCCCCCCTTCAGAGACATCACAGGCGAAATAGTCATATTCGATAAAACGTTGTTTCAGATCTTTATTCAGCTTGTTAAAGCTGAGAGAAAAGAAACCTGTTAATGGGGTGCCGGCGACGAGAGTGGCAGCGTTTTCCATTGTGTCGTTTGGTTCGCGCTCATCTTCGTCATGCAGAGATGTTATCTTAAAACTGTACTTTTGCTCTCTGTTTCCCGCAGCTTTGTCACGGTCTCCATGACCGATTACAAAGTACCATTTTCCGGGTGACAAAGACAGAGAGGGAAAGATTTCAGGAGATGATTTTCTGGCATCATCGATACGTTTGACAAGAAGCGGATTGCTATTTGAAGCCTTGTAAACGGAGATGGCATGGTTAATACCCTTCAGTGCGGAAAGTGAAAGCGAAACAGCTTCACGGGTTTTACATTCATAAACATAAAAATCCTGATCCTTGGGACTGTCTACGTAGCCGCGCATGAGCTTCTCCCCTTTTATGGGAGTGGCTTCGGAGAATTTGTTGTTCGGCTCGCGCTCGAAAGAGCTTCCGATACCGGCACATGACTGTGATAAAAAAAGGATAGACAGCAGAGCAAGAAGTCGTTTCATATAAAGTCCATTATATTTTCTGTACGTGATTTGTCCGATACTTTAAATGCTGACGTCTTATCAGTCAATGAATTTTAAAAAAGACCGGTCCTAAAATATGCCTCTTAATAAAATCGAATCTCATACAATAACCCAGGCCGGGTATCCCCTCCCCTTCGGGGCAACAGTCGATGCACAGGGGACTAATTTTTCACTTTTCAGTAAAAATGCGACGGGTGTAACGCTGGTTCTGTTCTCGGACACCAGCGAAAATGCAACTGTCGAAGAGATAGAGCTCGACCCCGAAAAAAACAAAACAGGTCACATTTGGCATATATGGGTCGAGTCGGTCAAGGATAAACAGCTTTACGGGTACAGGGTAGACGGACCCTATTTCCCGGAACAGGGACACCGGTTCAACAGGAACAAACTGCTTCTTGACCCCTATGCCGGAGCAGTATCCGGTAATTTCAATTGGAACATCGCCGACGCCAGGGGATATGAGTCACAAAGCGGCAGCGGTTTTTCAACGAAGGACAGCGCGGCAGGCGCTCCCAAGTGCATTGTTATTGCAGGAAACCGGGAAAAAATGCGAATGAAAAAACCGGTTTCGTTTGAAGATCTTATCATTTACGAGATGCATGTGCGCGGTTTCACGATACATCCATCGTCAAAGGTTCATCATGCCGGCACCTATCTGGGGCTGACGGAGAAAATCCCCTATCTGCTTGAGCTCGGCATTACCGCTGTTGAACTTCTCCCCATTCATGAATTTGATGAGTCGGAATTGAACACGATTAATCCGCTCAACGGCGAAAAGCTGAAAAATTACTGGGGCTACAGTTCCCTCTCTTTTTTCGCCCCCAGGGGGAGATATTCTTCGTCCGGCGCTCTTGGAGAGCAGGTAAACGAGTTTCGGGAAATGGTTCGCCGTTTTCATGATGCCGGTATCGAAGTGATTCTCGATGTGGTATTCAATCATACCGCTGAAGGCGATGAACGCGGTCCAACCCTCTGTTTCAGAGGCATAGATAATGTTGTCTATTACATGCTTGAAAATGATCGAAGAATCTACAAGAACTACACCGGATGCGGCAATACTTTCAACTGTAACAATCCCCTCGTGAGAGAGTTCATTATCGACTGTCTGCGTTACTGGGTTATAGAGATGCAGATAGACGGATTTCGTTTTGATCTTGCCTCGGTACTCGGTCGGGATCCCTCTGGCAATATTCTGTCCAATCCGCCGCTGATTGAGCGTATTGAGGCTGATCCTGTTCTCGCAAACACAAAGATAATCGCCGAAGCATGGGATGCTACGGGAGCGTATCAGGTCGGGGAGTTTCCGGGCAGATGGGCTGAGTGGAACGGTCGTTTCAGGGATGACGTGCGCCGATTCTGGCGCGGTGACAGCGGTACGGTCGGCAGTTTCGCGACACGCCTGACGGGCAGCTCAGATCTGTACCGGCATTCTCTGCGTTCGCCTCTTCACAGTATCAATTTCTTAACCAGTCATGACGGTTTTACAATGAATGATCTCGTCTCCTACAATCACAAGCATAACGAAGCAAACGGAGAGGGCAACCGTGACGGAGATAATAATAATTTCTCGTATAACTATGGTATTGAGGGGAATGAGGTTACTCCTTATATCGAAAAAACACGACGTAAACAGATTAAGAACATGTTCATGAGTCTTCTGTTGTCACATGGTATTCCGATGATTCTTGCTGGGGATGAAATGCGGCGAACACAACAGGGAAATAACAACGCGTACTGTCAGGACAATGAAATTTCCTGGTTGGATTGGAGTTTTTTGGACAAAAATGCAGATATTTTCGGATTTGTAAAAAAACTTATCGAATTTCGAAAACGGCATTCGGTTCTGCGCCGCAAAAAATACACGGTATCCACGAATTTCGTGGATCCGCACAGCGACATAACCTGGCATGGGAAGAAACCCTTTACTCCCGACTGGTCATCACAATCTGGTTTTATCGCGTGTATGCTCAACGGTTATTCGACAATAGCAGATTACGGTTCGGCAGATATCGATATCTATATGGCTTTCAACGGTTCACTTCTCAATCTTTCCGTTGAACTGCCTCACCCGCCGAACGGAAAAATATGGAAGAAACTGATAGACACCTCGCTTGACAGTCCGGACGATTTTATCGAGGAACATACGGC
>JAEWVL010000224.1 GCA_023396665.1 Spirochaetota bacterium | reverse complement strand
GCAACGACCTGTGCGTACCTGACATCGGGATTTGTCTCAACCATCAACTGGTTAATGAGAGCTTCACGACCGTCCTTATAAAAAAAGATACCAAGAGTAACAGCAGACCACATGCGCACTTCAGCATGACTAGAAGTCAAAAGAGGCACAATTTTTGGCGCATTATCTTTCTTTTCCTTGTCACCGAGCCATTTGCAGGCTGCAACAACAACCTTGGGATCAGAACTTCCCAGATCGTTCACATAGTCAGCTTCAGTTTTCTCGGCAGTAACACGAGTAGTTTCTGACATCTGGGCGAAAAGCTGAACGGAAAGAAAAAGTATCGTTAAAAATACAAGTACACGTTTCATTAATTCTACCTCGAATAATTATTTACCCTATTTAGCAAAGAAAAGCAGGCTATGTCAACAATTTTTATTTTTTAATAGGCAAAATAGCCGGAAATATGTCACATTAATCGGTATTTATGTCAAATACGTCACTGAAAAATACTCTCAGATGCTCTTACCAAATTCAAGTAAATCAGATTTAAACAGGGATTACTCCCTTTTTTTATATCGTCTCTTCTCTATTCGGTTTTCATGGCAGCTGCCCGGTAATCCGATACTGCCAATTTTTTTTCGTGATGATCATGATCTCGAAAAATGTCTTCAAATTTCCAGAAAATATCCAATGCACCGTCGAATATATTATTTGATAAATAAGCACCCATCTTCCATAATGACGAGTCACTAGCTGTTTTTTTCAGGTAAAACATAGCTTGAAAATACTTTTCCAAAGACAAAATTTTATAGAGCGTGAGGCAATTCTCAATGTCAGAGCAAATAAAGAGTTTCAGTGAAATGCTTGAAGAATCATTTTCAAAAAGCATTCGATCATATGATACCGGAGAAATTGTAAAGGGAAAGATCATAAATTTTGATGATAATTATGTCTTTGTCGATATAGGTGCAAAATCAGAAGCGATTGCTGACAGGATTGAGTTTGATGATGAATCCACTATTGCGGCGGGAACCGAGATTGAGTTTTATGTCGTGAACGATTCACCGTCTGAGATCGAACTCACGGCACGAATCGGCCTCGGTCGCGTTACACAGCAGTTGGTGAAATTCGCCTGTGACAATGCCATTCCTGTTTACGGACGTATACTGAAAGTACTTGAGAAAGGCTTTAGTGTCGATTGTAACGGCATAGAGGGGTTTTGTCCTTTTTCACAGTACGATATAAGAAAGAACGATTACAATACATCGATGATCGGTACCCTGGAACGCTTTCTCGTCATGGAATGCACTTCAAGGCGAGTACTCTTTTCGCGACGTTCCCTTATCGAACAGGAGACTTCTGAAGCAGAATCTGCACAAAAAGAACACCTGGCCGCAGGACAGAAGCATCAGGGACAGATTACACGTATTGCCGATTTCGGCGTATTTGTGTCAATCAACGGTATCGAAGGTCTCGTCCCCCGCTCCGAGCTCGGGCTTTCGCGAACATTAAGTCCCGACAATTTCTCTGTGGGAGACAAGGTTCTTCTTATAATTGTCTCACTTGATTGGGAAAACAAAAAGCATCTTTACAGTATCAAACAATCGCAGCGTGATCCCTGGCTTGATGCCTCTAAATATGTGCCGGGAAGCGAATGGAAGGCACAGATCACCGGAATAATCAAGGATGGCGCTTTTGCCGAAATAGAACCGGGTATGACCGGTTTGATACACATTTCAAATATGAGCAAGGTGAGCAGAGTAAAAGATGTAAGTTCTATGGTTGCGCCCGGTCAGCAGGTCACGGTAAGTGTAAATGACTGCAATATCGCGCAGCATCGTCTTTCGCTTTCACTGGTTTCTGATGAAATCGATCCCTGGCAAGAATCTTCAAATGACATAAATCCGCTTCAGAATGCGATTGTCGAGGAACAAAGTGCCCGTGGTATTTTCGCACGGCTTGAAAACGGAATGCGCGTATTCGTGCCTGTCCGTGAGCTCAAACACGGCGATATGCAACGTGAATATCCCGAAGGAAAGAGCATCGAAATCTATCTCACACAGATAGACCAGGCAGGAAAAAAACTGACCGGAAGTGAAAAACAGGCGGAAACGCAGCGTGAAAGCGCTGAGCTTGCGAAATTCATAAATGCTCAGGAACAGCCGGCTTCTTCTTCATCAACACTAGGCGCCTTGCTGGGGGATAAGCTTGCAAACCTGAAACAGAAACTGGGGTAAGTATGATTCGTCTCAAATCAGGAAAAGAGGTCAATCTCAACGAGAATTTCGATCAGTTTTTTCATGAGTTGCAGTCAGAAATAATTGCGCAGTCGGTTGAAACTGCGCAATCGGTGTGTGACAGCAGCAACGATAGGGAAAAGTATCAAAGTATACTGCTTAAGGAAATTATGGACAACAGCATTTATGTTACCCATCAGATTTTCGAGCTGGCAACCATTAACAAAAATATGTCCAAATTTCTGGTTACCGGGTTTCTGTTCAACAGCATCGTACTCACACTGCCCGACCTTTCAGAAAAGGATAACGGCGTCAAAGACGCTTCGGGCGGGAGCGATCACACGCTGCATTGACATATTGCTTTTAGCAGAAATCAATAGCCGATACTTCCTCCGTCACACGCTTTTGATGATTTTCGACGAGAAATTGAAAATTGCCTCGGCCTGATCGATAGTTTTACCTTCGCAGATGATTCTGCAAACTGGTTCGGTATTTGAGGGACGAACATGAACCCATCCCCCGGAAAACGTCTCTTCTTTTTCAAAGTCAATCCGAAGGCCGTCACTGTCATCGAACAACTCGCCCCTGCACTGTTTTCTGAACAGCGAGTAAATTTGTGCCAGTGAATCAGGATTAAAACGGACTTTGCTTTTAATCATCTTGTACACAGGAAGTTCGGCTACAAGTTCGGAAACGGTTTTTTGCCGCTCCGCCATCATTTCGAGAATATATGATATGCCGGCAAGGCTGTCCCTGCCGTAATGCACTTCTGGTGATATAACACCACCGTTCCCCTCACCGCCGATAACAGCTTTGCGTTTTTTCATCTCTTCAACGACATGAATTTCGCCGACTTTCGAACGGAAGAAAGGAACACCGTGCTTTTTCGCAATGTCTTCAATGGCTTTCGTCGTGGAAAGATTAACAACAACCGGCCCTTTTCGTTTAGATAGTATGTGTTCGCTTACAAGAGCAAGCGTGTACTCCTCGCCGATTGGTATACCCTTCTCGTTTACAACCGCGAGTCGATCAGCATCGGGATCCTGTGCGAAACCGATGTCTGCGGAATTCTTGATCACCGCTTCAGATAAAGCAGACAGATTTTCGGGAAGCGGTTCGGCCACACGGGGAAAGGTTCCGGTTATTTCACAGTATACAGGACAGAATTTGCAGGCGTAGACGGAAAGTAAATCTTTTGTGATATAAGAACCGGAGGCATTTACTGAGTCGAGTGCAACGGTATATTTCATTTTTTTTATCAGGGGGATATTGATATTCGCCGTAACGCGTTTAAGATGCACCCCTCCAGGGTTTTCCGCACGGAAAGCCTGGCCGATCTCATCCCAGCGAACAGAGTGTAATTCGCGATCCATGAGTCTGAAAAGTTTCTGTATTTCCACCGGACCGAGAAAAGATCCGTCAGAAGCTATCAGCTTGAATGCATTCCATTCTATCGGGTTATGTGAAGCCGATACGATGATACCACCAGCAGCACCAAGCTCTTCAACCATGACCTGAATAGTCGGTGTCGGCACAATGCCGACGTCGACTACCTCGCAACCGCACAATACAAGTGTTGATTCGACAAGTGATGAAATCGGATTTCCCGTACAACGGCCGTCAGAACCGATAACGATTTTTCCGTGTTTCGTGAATTCGGCAAATGCTTTCGCAGTCTGTACCGCAAGTTCAGGTGTCATGGTTTCTCCGACTATGCCTCTGATTCCGGAGATACTTTTCATCAATGCCGCCATAATTTCACCTTCTGCTTCGTTTCATTTTTTTACGTCTTGTACCGCCTGCAACAGGAGCCTGTTCTTTTTTGTCTTTTGAAAGATTCCTGTATGTTTTCCCTGATTGAACGCTTCTTCCGATTCCACCGGTACCGAAAGCCTCAACTTCGTCATGTTGTTCAACCCCGACTTTTCTGTACTCAGCCGGACCTTCTTCTTCGGGCAATGCTCCGCGGATTTGTACTTTCATGAGAAATTCTGTTATATCATTTCTCAATGCTACGATCATCTGCTCGAAAATTTCGAATCCTCGAAGCTTGTATTCGACCAGAGGCTGCTTCTGACCGTAACCGACGGTCCATATCCCGTCACGCAATTCATCCATCATATACAGATGTTCACGCCATTTCGTATCTATCACCTGAAGAAAGATCATTCGCTCAAGATGGCGCATGTTAGCGCTTCCGATCATATCCTCTTTTTTGCGTCGAATCTCAAGACACTGATCGATAAGCAACTTCACTACGTCTTCTTGACCCATTTTTTTATTCAGAATCTCCGTATTCAACGTAAGATCGAATTTACTGCGAAGATATTCTGAAAGTGCGGACAGGTCCCATTCCTCGGGATTGTTTTTTTCGTTTGCGTGCATATCGATCGCATTGTCAATCGATTCATGAATATACTCAACGATTCTATCTGAAATATCCTCTCCGTTGAGCACCTCGTTTCGCACATCGTAAACGAATTCCCGTTGAGAGTTCATTACGTCGTCATATTCAAGAAGATGTTTTCGAATTTCATAATTGCGGCCTTCAACGCGTTTCTGCGCTCCTGCGATTGCGTTGGACACCATCTTGCTCTCAATCTGCTGGCCTTCTTCCATTCCCAGCCGTTCCATTATCGAATGGATACGGTCAGAGCCGAAAATACGCATGAGATTATCTTCGAGTGAAAGGTAAAATCTTGATTCACCCGGATCACCCTGACGTCCTGAACGACCGCGAAGCTGGTTGTCTATGCGTCGGGCTTCATGGCGTTCGGTGCCGAGAATATAGAGACCACCGGCTTCAAGCACACGCTCATGATTTACCAGCCACTCCCTTCCCTGGCGTGAAATGACTTTCGCGTGATTCCTGTCCTGTCCATCCATCATTTCAATAAGACGATCTGCCTCATCATAGTTATCGGACAGAACGCTTTTACGGAATTTATCCCAGAGCTCAGCGGAGTGAACCGGCTGATATTTTTCAAGATCATCAACAAATACCCTGCGTCCCCCAAGTACGATGTCAGTACCGCGTCCCGCCATGTTTGTCGCTATCGTCACCATTCCGGGTCTTCCGGCTTCAGCGACGATAAGAGCCTCGCGTTCATGGTATTTGGCATTCAAAACGTTATGCGGAACACCACGTGACTTCAGCAAAGACGACAGCTTTTCAGACGCTTCGATCGATATGGTACCGACAAGGCTCGGCTGTCCTTTTGCGATTCTTTCCTGAATATCAATTACTATCGCATTGAATTTCTCGTTCTCACTTTTATATATAACATCGGGGTGATCAACTCGTTTCATTGCCTTGTTCGGCGGTGCGACGACAACATCGAGTTTATAGATGCTGTGAAATTCAAGCGCCTCGGTGTCAGCCGTTCCGGTCATACCGGATAGTTTGTGATACATTCTGAAAAAGTTCTGAAACGTAACAGATGCCAATGTTTGACTTTCTTTTGCGATTTGAACGTTTTCTTTCGCCTCAAGTGCCTGATGCAAACCGTCAGAAAAGCGACGTCCTTCCATCAAGCGCCCGGTAAATTCATCAACGATAACCACTTTTCCATCTTTCACGATGTAATCGACATCACGGGTAAAGAGGCAATGCGCCCGAAGTGCCTGATTGACATAGTGTACCGTATCAAAATTTCTGTTATCGTAAAGATTTTCAATTTTTAAGAGTTTTTCTATGTGATGGACACCATCTTCTGTCAGCGTTACATTACGATCCTTTTCGTTCACCTCGTAATCGGTGCCTTTGTCGAGATGCGGAATAATCTTGTCGATTGTAAAATATCGCTCAGTTGATTCTTTTAGGGAACCCGAGATGATAAGCGGTGTTCTAGCCTCATCTATCAGAATCGAGTCGACCTCATCGACTATACAGTAATTGAGTTCCCTTTGCACTTTCAATGAACGGTGTTCAACCATGTTATCACGCAAATAATCAAAACCGAATTCATTGTTCGTACCGTAGGTGATATCGCTGCCGTAAGCCCGCTGACGTTCCTCATGATCCATATCATGCTGAATAATACCGACAGACATGCCCAGAAATTCATAGACGGGTTTCATCCATTCAGCGTCACGACGGGCAAGATAGTCGTTTACTGTCACCACATGAACGCCTTTTCCTGAAAGGGCGTTGAGATAAACTGCGAGGGTTGCGACGAGCGTTTTTCCTTCACCTGTTTTCATCTCGGCGATTTTGCCCTGGTGCAGGATTATACCACCCATCATCTGTACATCAAAATGCCTCATACCCAGTGTTCTAATCGAAGTTTCCCTGACCAATGCAAACGCTTCGGGTAGCAGATCGTCCAGCTTTTCGCCTTTCTGGTGACGTTCCCGCAGTGAATATGAATACTCTTTCATTTTCTCGTTTGAGAGTTCTTTCATCTGCGTTTCGAGTGCATTGATCTTTGCAACAACCGGGAGCATACGTTTTACGTCACGTTCATGTTTTGTTCCGAAAATAAGACTAATAAACTTGTCAACCATTGCTTTTTTCCTGTTTGTAGTAAATGATGAACGGACGGCTGATCATTCGCTACCGTCCGGGACAGAGTCAAAACGACCGGTGTATGGCGCTATTTTCAACTGTTCACCGGATTACGAATGTGAACTTCATTGAAAATTTCGTCAAGTGGAACTTTATAAAAGAGAAAATCGTTACAATTTAGAAATCACCGTTTTGAAAAGTATCCCTATAAATTTTGAGAACTTACTTCTTTAAAATACTAAAATATATTTTGGAAATCTTTATCGAATAATACCAATAAGCCGAAGTACTAAAAATTCCAATGGAAACAGAGTCAAGATCCCTGCTGATGGAAATAATTAGTGCTTACCCGGGTGTATTGGGATGTTTCAAGTGCTTACGAGCAGAGTTAGATTATCCCGGTGAATCGCCTCATCGTAAAATTCTTCACCAAGCAAGTCCTGAATTACATCGCTGTGCTTTCCTTTGATACGGATAATATCTTCAGAAGAAAAATTAATGATGCCTCTCGCAACAGGAATATTGTCATAAATGATATCAACAGTATCGCCCGGTTTGAAATGTCCGCTTACATTCACGATCCCTATCGGTAACAATGAACTGTTTTTTTGTACAAGCGCATTTCGTGCACCTTCGTCAACAACAACAGCGCCAACTGCCTTGGCATGAAAGAGTATCCATTTTTTTTTGCCATTCAGGTGCGAATAATCCCTGGGAGCAAAAAGGGTTCCCACTTTTTCACCCCTAAGAATGCGGGGGAGAACATCCGTATCTGATGCATTTGCGATGACCATCATTTCTCCGGAACGAAGCATCATTTCAGCTGCTCGAAGTTTTGTTATCATTCCCCCTGTTC
>JAEWVL010000208.1 GCA_023396665.1 Spirochaetota bacterium | reverse complement strand
CCAACAAGCTGTGTATGGCTTTGCCGCTGATAAACCGCCTGTACAGGTCCTGTTGAGCTGACAGAATCAACGAGATGGCGGTGAGAAACAGCAATGTAAAAACATCGAGCGCTGCGGGAGGGTTTGCAACAATCGCGGCGATAGTGACAACGATTATCTTCGGATGCAGAAGACCTTTCAGTAAGCCTGTGACGTATGCGATCGGGCGCAGTACTCCGGGAAGGCGTAAGAGTCTTGCTTTCGACATACATTCTTCGATTACCCACGGCGGAGTGGATGCGCCGGCTGTCAGATAGATGCCTTTCGATTTGGAAAGTTTATCGCGCAGTTCATCGGCACTTTCAATATGATAGGTGATGAAACCGCGGTCACGTGCGCGTTGCGCGAGGCGCTGGGTGTTGCTTGACTGCTTTCCCCCGACAACGATGACAGTATCATAGATTGTATTGTCAATATTGTCTATTCTGCTTTGTCTGCTGGCTGCCGCGTTGCAGATGGTGGGGATAATTGTGATACGCTTCGGATATTTTCTGGACAGCTCTTCAGCTATTTCGTCAAAAACAGCCGTACTGAAAGTCGTTTGGGATACGAGCAGATAGTGATCGGCGTGCGGCAGAGTTGATATTTCGTTTGCCGACTGAACAATTGACACCTGTGATTCGGGAGCATAACTGGCGACCGACAGAACCTCAGGGTGTGTTCGATGTCCGCTTATGATGCAATGGTATCCCATTGACGCATATTTTTTTACACATGATTGCACAAATGAAACATTTTTACAGCTGAGGTTAAGCACGGAAGGGTGCTTTTCCCGGATAGCCCGAAGCCGTTCAATTGAAGTGCTGTGCGTGCGTATGACGGGGGTACCTCGATTGTCGTTATCGCCTACCGATAAACCGGTATTTGTTAAGATGGTCATCGCGGTTGTGTTGTGAATGATTTCGCCATCGGTAAAAAAATACTCGCCCTTTTGCAAACGGTGCATAAGTTTTTTCAGTGCTCCGTCGACACCAAGACAAAAGCCGGCCTCCGTATCAAGCGAAAGCCGGGGGACCATCGGTTTTTTTATTTTCTTTTGGGGTATTGTATCCTGGATCATAATCGCCGTAGGGTGTATGAAAGTTGGTTCCCTGTCTGAACGTAAGGGAGAAACAGTTATAAACTGTTAATTAACGAGTTTATTTTACTATATCTGTTTTGGGAGCAGAAATTGTTCCGCTAAAACGAATTTGAATATTGTTCCCTTCCATTTTTCCTATAAAATCCTTATATTTCTGAATGATGCCTGAGTTTTTATTGAGCGTAATAACAAGATTCAGCTTTGATTTATCCAGTATCACCTGATCAAAATCAATGGATCCGCTGATGCGTCCGCTCAGGTCGTTTCCGGTAAAATCAAATTTCTCAAATTTTGCAATTCTCTGTGTGACCCTTATTTGAACGATCAGTTTTGCCAATGTAATCTCGGGCATCGGAAATCCGCCGATTGCAATTCCCCTGAGCGTAATATTTTTCATTTCTCCGCTCACAGATCCCGATTTCGGTATTTTTGTTTTCAAATTTACGGAAAGATCTGATTTTACGGAGAGATCGGATTTGATCTCGGTTCTGCCGCTTGACATTTCGAATGTCGAGGCACTTACCTTTCCATTGAGTTTTCCCATAATTAACGACAGCGGATTCATCGACAGATCGGCCTGTTTCAGTTGTATCCTCTGCTTGCCCATATCCGCATAGAGCATATCTGTTTTGACCCTCCCCCAAGGTCTGATTATGAGATTTCCTGTGTCAAGACCTTCCATGGTCCCGGATGCAGATCCGGATAGTATTGTTTTAACCAGAGGGCCGTAGGGGAAGGTGAGGAAAACAAATACTATTGTCATTATAAGCGTCAGAAGCAGATAACGCTTCAGGAGCGGGTGTTTGAACATATGTTCAAGTGCCGATTTGACGGCAGAAAATAGTTCTTTTGCTTTATCCTGTAACTGATTCATTCCTATTCCTGCAGGGGCAAGGTGTATTGCCTATTTCGTAGTGTATGTGTAAAATTTGATGAGTGCATCATATTCTTTGCGACCTTCGAGTCCGCGTGTAATGTTCAGATAATTGACTTCAACCAGAAACTCTGACTGCTCAACTTCGTTGATGAACTCAAGAAGATTTTGCGCACTTACAGAGTTGACTTTTATATCGGTGTTTATCCGTGTGTATTTGTTCTGAATATTGGTTTGCGTTGTGTTCAAATAGGCCGATTTTAAGCCTCTTTTTTCGGCAAGGTTCTTGATCATGGTTGCGCTTCCTTCTGTGTTTTTAGAAAGAAGCGCTTCTATTCCGTCATTTTCCTTTTTGACTGAAAGATAATCTGAATGAAGCTTCTGCATTTCCTCGAGCTGTTTCGCGTAGTCTGCCGAAGGACTCATCGTCCGGCTTATCTTCATAGCAGGGGTAATTATACCGTAAAATACCATGACGGCAATTGCCATTCCAATCAGAATTTTAATTAGCAATTTTTCGCGATCAGAAAGATTTCCGAACATTAGTCGTCCGCCTTTTCGGTATCAGTCGGTTTCGTTTCTTTGTTGTTCAACGATTTTGATTTTATTGTCATCGTAAACGAAGTTCCGGAACGCGAGGTGATATTGGTATTAAGGGTTACCGATTCAAAGTTATCGGAAGCGCTGAGATTGTTCTTGAAATTCTCCAGTATTGCGGTGTCCGGACTGCTTCCGTTGACGCTAATTGTGCTTTCTGACATGGTGATTGAAGCGAGTGTCAGCTCTCCGTCATCCGGAAATGATTTTGTGATTTCTGCAAGAATCTGGATGCTCGTTTTGGAGCGGGGGGCAATTATTTCCAGTGATTCGCGTCTCTTTTTTTCGGCCTGCAACAGGGCTTTCGCTTCAGCGATGGGATCCTGATCTTTTTCAAGTTTAGTCCTGTACAATTTTGTAAATTGCTGTGCGAGCAATTCCCTGTTCTTGGCCTGCTGTGATCCGGTAAAGATCAGCGAGAGCAGCAAGGCGAGCATTATAATGATAAACGAAGCACAGCCCAAGAGAACAGCCGGATAGAATTTCGATAACGGCGATTCGTTTTTATCGGTCTCGTTACTCGCAATAAGATTGACCCGCTCGCGTTTTTCATGGTAGGAATGTATTAGGCCGAACACGGTGAAAAAACGGGTTTGAATCTGTCTGTTATTTGTGTTCGAAAGAATCTCGCAGCTCGCAAGGGGAATTTTTGTCGCCTGTGAGAGAAAATTGCCGAGATTGCGGATATTCGCCCCTCCACCGGTTACAAACAACTGTTCAAACGATGCTGTTTCATTTTCATCTCTGATAATTTGAACGGTACTGTGAATACGAGACGCAATTTCATTTAATACATCATGTGTTTTATCAAAAACTGCTTCAAGCTGCTTTTTTGAAAGTTTAAGTGATTTATAGAAACCGGTATTATAGTTGGATTCCACATCATCAATATCCAGATGTAACTGCTCGAGTTTTGAAGCAGCCGTAATTGCATCTGTTTTCAGCATTTTAGAGAAGTGGGAAACGATGTCACCGATACCGGCTGGGATGCTCTCTGTTGCGAAATGAATACCGTTTTGCACGATGGTGACTATGGTCTTCCGATTTCCGATATCGCAATGTATGTAATCGAGAATGGGATCGGTTTTTGTATAGCGTACCGCATCGTAAATGGCTTCAGATTCCAAACCGGCAAATGCGGGGGATATTTCGTTTTTTGTAAAGCATTCGAAGTATAGTGCCGCAGCCTGTGCGCCCGCCGCGGCGAACAGTACATCGGATTGTTTGGTTTTTTGCTGTGCTATTTTTATATTCCAGACCATCTCATCGGGAGATAGGGGGAGCGTTTCGGCCACTTCCTGCAGTACAATTTCGCGAAGAACATCGGTACCGGTAAAGGGAAATGAGAATGTACGGGTT
>JAEWVL010000187.1 GCA_023396665.1 Spirochaetota bacterium | reverse complement strand
GCATCTTCCTGTTCGTCTTCTGCGGCCATTGGGGGCGCTGCGAAATCGGCATCGCCCTCATCTCCCGCATTGCGCCGGTGCGGAGTGCCGTCGAGTTTTTCTATCGCCTCGATCTTTTTGTAAAGAGGCAGTTCTCCGGATAAAATCTCTTCGACCGCAAGCCGCCGGTGAGCGGGTCTGTTTTTCGAAAGCAGCCGGCCGAGATCGATGTACAGGCGCGAATTGGTATCTTCCATCATTTCCACTGTATTCCGGATTGTGTTGCGCGTGTTAAATGCACACATACAATGTAGCGGATAGCCGGCCGAACGTCGAGCATTATTCCCCCGGTACGGGCAATGAAGCTTGATCCTCGTCGGTCAGTTCACAGCAAAACGGTTCGGTATGAATTTGATGATCAGTATTCTTCTTGATTCTTACCACCGAAAAGATCGCTGAAGTTGAATTTCTTCTTGATCTTGATGGAGTTGATTATGACGCCGTCGCCGCCGTCTTTAACGCGGAAACGAATGGTCTGTTCGCCTTCCAGGAGATCGACATAGTCAGACCGTGATACAAAATACAAAACATTATGCTGCGCCCAGGTACTCACGGGTATTGCGATATTTTTCGATCCGTTGAGCGACACGACGTCAAGCGATCCGGTCTGGTACGGATTCATCGCGCTTACGGTTATTCGATACGTGGCGGTTTCGGGAACAATCACCTTGTATTCGATCCAGTCGTTTTTATCCAGTGATCGTAATCCCCCCAGAAAACTGACGTTTATACCGTGTTTAGCTGAAAAATCAAGTGGTCGGAATTTGACGGTTCTGCCTTTTCTCAGATTTACGCATGGTGCTGCGGTGTTTCTCAGCTCGATTCGAGTGTTCTCCAGCATTGATGATTTGCTTTCGGCGTTTTCATCGTCTATGTGCATTGCGACAACACGACCAGAAGTTCTTGCGGGTGTATCGGTTTGTGACGGTCTGTCTAGTTGAACGGTTTCACGCTGCGGCAGCCGTTCGACAGCCTTTTGAGTTTCAATCGAGACTTCTTCACTGATTTCCGTTTTTACTTCGGGAGCAAGCTGCTCAACGGATTCGACTTTTATTTCAGTAATGGTCTTTTCGGTCTGGCTCAGTTCTTTTTTGCTCATCGCCTCGGCCTTGAACGTCTTTACTCCCGACTGTATTGATTTAACCTGATCTGTGTGTAAAGACACCTTTTCTCCCGAAGAGGCGTTTACGGCAAGCGCCTCAAGTCTGGACTCATTTTTCAGCGGAATAACAGAAACTGTACCTTTCGCGACGGACACCTTCGATGAGCTCTGTTCTGTTGATATTACAAATGAAGTTCCCCTCACCGCGGCGACGAGCGTTTGCGTGCTTACTTCAAATTTTTCCTTCTTCAACTTGCCGAAGGTGGCGGCGATGGTGCCTTTTTTCAGTTTTATGTTTGTTGAGCTGTTAAGTTCTTCGGCGATTTCGGTGATGCTGCATTCACTGGATTCACTGATGCGTATTATTCCGATATCGCGGTAGCGCAGATCAACAACGGCCTGTGCGGCGGTCACAATTGTTTCTCCTTCGTGAAGAATGTCGCCCGGTATAAGTTTCACTGTGGTTAAAGCGTTTATTTTCTCAGCCTCTCCGAGAACAAGTACAACGGTAAAAGCTTCGATTTCAGCGGCGGTTTCGGATATTTCGTTTTGAGGCAATTCTGCGGTATTCTTGTCTTTGCAGGCAGTTAAAAAGAGGCACAAAAGTACTATTATATAAACAATAAGCAGCCGAAAATTTTTCATGAAGTCACCTCAATGGGAGTTTCACGGTTTACTGAACAACAGAAAACCGTGAAACTGAGATAATGGTTTCTATCGAGCAGCTGTCGTTATCAGTGTTTCCGCGTTAAGATGCAATATTCCCGTTAATGTGAAATCATTTATAATGCGATATGCATGACTAATGACAGCTGCGGAATGAAAGCTCTCAATACTCAATAGCATAAATAGTCTGAAAACCAAACTTGACGAAATGCAATCATTTTTTGATTTGGAAATATGAAAAAACTGTAAAACAACAGAGAATACCGATTGTTCAAAAGAAAGTTCTAAACCAATATCCGGACAAACGGTATCTTGTAGAGAAAATGGTGACGATAGCGCTCGAGACTCTGTGCACATATTATCCGTTCTGCGACACCGACAAGGTACGAAGCAGACGAAGCGTTCAGCTCGCAACCTAACGACCTGTCTGCAAGACGGGGAAAGCCGAGATGGCCGAGTCCGGCGGTTTTTGCGCAATAGCGTTGCGGTGAGATCATCTCCCTTTCGCTGACACTTATGTCCGGCGCACTTTCATAGTCGCCGACGCATGTGCTGTCGATGTCGAGCATCATGGAGGTCTCCACCCAACCCGCATGAAAGTCGTTAGGATACTGTCCCAGAAGGCAATCAACGGCCTCACTTTGTTCGAGGTCTATGCCGAGCTCTTTCGACGAGAACATCGCTCCCAGCGGTGAAATCGCTTCTGCGTCGAATGTGTGCCGCACATGGTCGCAGGCCTTTTCAATCGCGATCAGATGAAAGGGATCACCGTGAGATGCGACGACGATCATGTTCCTGAATCCCCATGAAGCAATTGCGGACAGGTAGCGTTTCATCACCGTTTTAAGCAGCTTCGTTCGGATATAGAAACATCCGGGAAAGCCGCGCATGTTCCCCGCCGCAAGCGGCATGGGCGGCATATGCAGAAAATTCCATGAGGGATGATCTTCGCAAAGCCTTTTCGTCGCGAGCGAACGCCAGTGTTCGCCCAGCCTGATGTCGACCGACACCGGCAGATGATGTCCATGTTCTTCGAGAGGGGCGACGGTGAGAAAGACGATCGTCCTGTCCTTGTTTAGTGCAGCAATCTGCGGCCAGCTTAGGTCGCAGATCGATGTGCAGACGCCTGTCGTAGTGTCTGTGCCGCGCCAGTCGCGGCGTTCAGTCGTTTCTTTCATCATCGCCTCGCTTTCTCACCGGAACGGCGATCTCTATTTTCATTCCCGAGGGATTAAAAAATTTCCCTTCGCTGCGGTAACTCTCTTCGAAAGGTCCGCAGACTTCGTGTTTCTCCGCCTCTATAAAAGTGAAAAGGCGCTGGTAGCTGTCAACGAGCGTATTCATCTTTCCTGTGTGAAGTATTTTGCATAGTAAGAGCGGGGTAAAAATTTTCAGCAGTTCGCAGCCATTATTTTTCGCAGATACCGGAACATAGATCTCCATATCCATATCCTCTGCGTCAAAATTTTTCTCTTCATGATAGATGATACTGTGTGCTCCCGTCACTTCGTAATTCTTTCCGGCAGCGGTTTCAAAAAGAGTACTCAATATTGAGCCTATGCTGTCGTGGTTTCCCCTTCGGCGAATACTGAGTGCCGTCAGTTCAGGCCTTTCCTCAATCCGGGGAGCCGGTACCTCGCTTTTTTCCAGAGAGGCTATTATCCGGGCGAGTTTTTTGCGGTTTCCCTCGATATCGCGTTGGCGCTGTTCGAGGGTGATCGTATGCGTTTTCAGAATTTCCAGCAATTCCCCCTGGCGGGTCTGTGCACCGATAAGTTTGGCGATCGACTCGAGCCCCATGTCGCAAGCCCGAAAAATCAGAATCTGCTGTGCGCGCAAAAGCGAGTTGTCGTCATAGTATCGGTAGCCGTTGTCTTCGTCGACCATTGCCGGTTTCAGCAGGTCTATACTGTCATAGAAGCGCAGTGTCTTCGCCGGCAGCTTGGTGACTGCGGCGAACTGTCCGATTGAATAAAGCATTGTTTTCTCCTTTTGCGTTTATAGTAAGGCTTCCAGAAACTGGAAGGTCAAAGATTTTTTCGGGGGGATATTGATTTTAACCGACCCTGAAGCTGTGCCCTGTGATGCCGTCCCGCTTTCCGCTTGTATTGCGATAAATAAAAATTATTGCCTCTGTCGCTACGATGAAACCTTTTTGCGCTTTTCGGGGTCAAAGGAGCAATCGATAAGGAGGTATTCCATGAACAGGAATATGATGCTTCTGCTGCTTGCGGCAGTGCTTGTTTTTACAGCGCCTTCTGTGTTTGCCCGCGGTAACGGACAGGGACAGGCATTTGAAAGAGGTGCGGGACCGCATATGATGCAGGGACAGCGCTTCAGGGATCTCGACTTGAGCGAGGCGCAGCAGGACAAAATTTTCAAGATAAGCCAGGAGTACAGACAGAAGATGTACGACAGCAGAAAAGATCCTGTAAAGCGTGCAGAACTTCGCGCAGAGCATTTCAAGGCGGTATACGCGGTTCTCACCGCCGAGCAAAAAGCGAAACTTGCGTCGAATGATGATAAGGCCGGGCCCGATTGTTTCGGCGGCGGCTTCAGAGGCAGCTGGTAATTACAATGTACAAAAACCCCGAAGCTGCGAGCTTCGGGGTTTTTATATGCGACTTCAGACCCGCCTCTGAGACACGGCGGGCGGCTATAAGTGGGCAAACCTGGGTGTGGCGCCCTCACATGGCAATCAATGTCGAAAATATATGCACTGAGATGCCTTCACCTGTACATAAAACTGTTTGACGGCCGGAGAGAAAAAATCTATGTTTGCGTTTTAGCATCAGATAATGCGCCGTGTGAGACGAGAGCCTGCCATACGTTGCGCGATAATCGCACGGGGTGCCGCCGTGATCAATGTTTCTGATATTCCGCTTCTGTATCTTGTCATTTCGCTTTTCTGTTCCGTTTTTCTGCTGACAACCCTGCTGTATCTGGGCTACATTCGGATTATGTTTAAAATCAGGGCGCTTACCAGTGCCCTGATTTTGTGCGCATCGGCATTTGTCTACAGCGCCGCCGATTCACTGGCATTGTTATTTTCCATAATAACACTTTCGTACAGTGCATCCCCCAGCTTGTTTTTACTGCGCGAGTTTGCCGTGCTTGTTTTTACAGCTGCGATGCTTGCCCTTGTGGACCGTGTGGTCAACATGAGCTCCGGTCTTAAAACGGTACAGCGAATCTTTTTCGTTCTTGTCGCACTGCTTGCGCTGGCTTTTGCTGTGCTCGCTTTTGCAAGGCCGCAACTGTTGACGGGTGATATGCGCGTAGTTCTTCCCCCGGTGCCCGATGCCTATTTTTTCCGCAATGCGCTCGCGGTACGCCAGTTGACCCCGCTTTTTATGCTCAAGGGGCTGGTTACGCTTTCGGCAGTGCTCTATGCGGTAATAATGCTGTTTTATTCCATGCTGCGAAATCTGAACCGACACCCTTTTCACAAACTGCTATTCGCCTGCGGAGTTCTGCTATATTTTATTTTTACCGCTATATTTTCATATTTTTTTCTGAATCCCGGTTTTGCCTATGTGAACTTCTACTATCCCCATTTGGCTCTGGGTGCTTCGCTGTTCATTTTTCTTTCGACTATCGAGCTTGTCGACTTTTCATATTCGGGAAATGCGGAGCTAAATGCGCTTAAAGAAAGATTTCGAAACTCTCTGTATGTCGACACCCGTTTAAAGCTGCAAAACCGGGCTGGATTCTCCGATGATCTGACGGCCTGGTTTCATCGAAATGCGATGGCGGGAAACAGCGGCGATTGCTATCTGCTGTTTATCGACATCGACGATTTCGGGCATATAAACGAGTCATTTGGCGAAAAGGTGGGCGATGTCATAATTGCGGATTTCGCTTCCCGTATTCGTGAGCATTTTCAAACGGTGGGTGAGTTATACCGCATCGGCGGTGACGACTTTTGTTTCTGGATTAAGCAGAATTATTCCGCTGCACAGGTTGAGAGTCTCGCCGGGAGAATGCTGAGCTCGCTTCGCAATCCTTTCATAATAAAAACAGTTTCCTACATGATAAGTGCCAGTATCGGTATCATACATGCACCTGTTGACGGTGACGACACCGAGATGATCTTCAGCAATGCCTATCGGGTTCTGAACACCGCAAAAAAGACGAAAAACTGTTACCGCTTTTTCGACAGAGAGATGATGCTCTCGGTGACAAACAGAATTCAGCTGGTGCAATTGCTCAGAAAAAACATCGCGGCTGACCGCTTCGAGCTTTACTATCAACCTGTCGTTGACAGTGAAGAGAACATCGTTTATGTCGAGTCGCTTTTGCGAAGTACCGATAAAGATCCCTCTATAGGAGGTCCCGGCAGTTTCATCCCGATTCTCGAACGAGCCGGTCTGATGCGTGAAGTCGACGATATGGTCATTCGAAAGGCCTTTCGTGACATGGAAAACCACATCGCTGACATTTGCAACATCAGCATTAACCTCTCATCGATGCAGCTGCTGAATCCCTCATATTGCAATTTTGTCGCGGCTTTCGCCGCACAACATCGAATAAGTCCCGATCAGGTGATACTCGAAGTCGTCGAGGATATTCTGATCGATAATTTTCAGATGGGACGGGAGAATTTGCAGCGACTCAAGCAAAAGGGCTTCAAAATCGCCATCGATGATTTCGGCAAAGGCTTTTCGTCGCTCTCCTATCTCGCCGAACTTCCGGTCGACATCATCAAGATGGACAGAGCCTTTGTCTGCAGGGTTCCGGGCGAGAAGAAGCACGAGTCGATCGCCGAGGCCATCGTTAATCTCGGTCATTCGCTCGGTCTCAAGGTTGTGGCCGAAGGTTTTGAGACCGCCGAGCAGATTGCGTTCTACCGGACCCTGGGATGCGATAATTATCAGGGCTATTACTTTGCCCGCCCCATGCCGCTGCGTGATTTTCTCGATCGCTATGCCGGCAGGTAAGCTCTGAAAAAACGAGAGCAGGAAACGGGCGCAGAAAAGAGTGCCTTTATCTCAGGGAGCGATCACCATGGCGCTCGGTGAGTGGTCGAGCTGCAGAAAAACTTCTACGTCATCGGGATCTGACAGCGGGGCGCGATAGATGCGCTTCGCATTACGGTCGCTCCAGTAGATCATTTGTTCTTTATTGGCGATAGACAGTTTGTCTATGCCGAAGCCGCCGGCGACAAGCCACGATTCGGGTGACCAGGCGTCGCTCGCGGTTTTGTATATGACATCATCGTCCCCGGGACTCCTGTTGTGTGCAAAATAGACAATGTTCTGCTGCTTGTCGAAGGCTATACCGCTGAACGCCGGTTCGCCGTCACTGCCCGCCTCGTCATACAGTTGCGTCGAGCTTGTGCCGTCGTCGCTGTTCACGATGACGATCTGCCCGCCTTTGCCGCTGCCGAGCCCCGCACCATAGCTTTGGTTGACGCAGAGAAAAAGCCGCTTTATCGATGCGTCCATGCAAATCGCATTTGTGTATGTGTTGCTGCCGACATTGGTATTGATAGCGGTTTCGCTAAGTGCCGGCAGCGGCGACTTGAAAATACCGTTAGAAGAGTTGGCTTGTTTATGCTTTGACCAGAATGCGGTTTTTGACAGCGGCTCGAAATACATTGCCGTGATGTTATTCTTGTTCGTATTTAATAACTCGGTGCTTGTCGCATCGCCCTTTGTGAGGGGCAGCGAATATATATAACCCCGAGTACCACCCATGAAACTCCAGTATACATACCCTTCAGCCGCGTCGATCATGATGTCGTAGGGCACAGCGCTTGCCGCTGTCAGCTTGCGTTTTGAATCACTTTTGTCTGCGGGAATCGAGTAGACGCTTGTGTCGTCTTCGGCCCAGAACAGCACCGAAGGTCCCTGTGCGTTGGGGTTGTGCGGATCATCGGGATCGAGCGGATCGACGGGTTTACTGTCGTCATCAGAGGCTCCGTCAGACTGCAGCAGCATATCGAAATCAGAACCGCATGCGGCGCAGCAAAGCGAAAGGCATATGAGGGCACAAATAACTACCAGTTTAAGCGGCGCACGCTTATCGAATAGTGAACTGTCTATTACCCGTTGAATATCGCTCACTTCTGTCTCCAGGTTTCTTAAAAACTGTATCCCCCCGCGATGGACACGCCGAGTGCGTATAGCGGAACACCCGCATCCGCAATGTACACAAATTTCAGCCTGGGGGCAATTACAAAACTGTCAAGGTAAAAGGCCGGCCCGGCCTGCAGTGAGAAATCCGCCTTCAGGGTGTCGACAGTATCCCCCCCGTTTGTAATATGGTACCAGCCGGCCCCGATGCCCGGAACAAAATCGAATGTCGTGTCAACAGAAGAAAGCGGCAGCGTAATACTGAAACGGGGGCCCGCACTCAGCGAAATTGCGGCAATACTGCGCTCGCTTTGCTTCGCGTACAGCATTCGCGCAGAGCACTCTATGCCGTCGATACCAAATCCGGCGGGAGCAGCCAGGCCGAGGGGGAAATATACACCCGCAAAAGCTTCGGCACCCGTACTCAGCTTCGGTGCTAACCGGCCGACAATGCGCAGATACGAGATACCGGTAAAGACCTCTGTTGATCCGGTCTGTGCGCTAGCCCTGGAATTATCAGTCTTGTCGCGCTTGGCCCTGGCGCCTGCGAGATAGTTTTTCTCGTATTCGTCTTCGTCGGGCTGCAAACCCTTGTCTTCCATGAGGGCAATGTCTTCTTTATAGCTTGCGGTAATGTGCAGCTCTTTTATCTGTGAATACTGAATGGTGAAGCTGCCGTAGCTGTTGACAAAGACAAGCTGCTGACCGGGCGAGTTCTCGACCACCTTGCCGTTGAGCGTCATACCGTCACGGGTAATAAGAATGTCAGCATACAAAGCCGAGGCCGTAAGAGAACAAAGTGCGAGAATACAGACAGATAACAAACGGCGGCAGTACTCCATAATAGTTACTCTGTCATCTCGGTTATCATGTTTTTTTCAATAGTGACTCTGCCTATCGAGGTGTCCAGCACGACTCTTGTGGTGCTGTTTTCAATCAGCTTGCCCCTGAACACATTGCCGTCGCTCGTGTGTACGCGTACAATGGCGGCAGACGGGCGGCTTTCACCTTCGGCGCCGGCCTTAAGTCGTTGGGCAATCGTCTTCAGCTCAGGTGTAATGTTGAGCTGCGGTGTCGAGCTCGCTGCGGGTGCTGCCGGCGAATCTCTGCGCCGTTCACGTATCACTCCGGAAAGTATCGGGTCCTTGAGTGTCTCGTTTAACTCAAGAGCCATCTTTGTTATCTCGTTGTTCGGGCCGGCAGCGCTGCCGATCAGGTAAAGCTTTCTGTTCGAGTATTTCGCGAATTCTCCCGCAGGATCAAGCGATATCGATTTCAGATAGGCTTCTACCGCTTTTTGCGGCTCACCGATACCACTGTAACATCTGCCTCTGATGTATTCGATGCGCGCGCGTTCGGCGGGGCTTGTGCCTTCGCCCGTTTCGCTTATAATCTGCAACGCCTGTTCGTAGGCCAGAAGGCTGAGCAGCCTGTTTCCCTTGGTAAGTGCGTCAGAGCTTTCGTGAAGTGTACGTTCACGCGCCGAAATAAAGGCTTTCAGGTACCTGTCGAGTATAGCGGCGGTTACGGCGCTGCTCTCCTGGCTGTAACGGTTAATGATTATAGAGTAGATAGTTTGGGCCTTTTCGTTTTCGCCGCAGAGTGAATAGCAGTAAGCCTGTCGAAGCAGAATACTCGCGCGCAGCGTGCTTGAAAGCCCCTCCATGGCGAGAGCTTTTTCATAGGTTTCTGCCGCCTGCCGGAAAAGAAGATTTCGTTCAAGGTAGTAAGCGCTGTTAATCTCGGTGTAATCACTCTCTCGAAGGGGTGAGATTTCAGCTGCTGCCTTTCCGAGGACACGGCGGTTAAAGTTGATCATCGCAAGAGCCGTTTTTGAGGGCAGATCATCAAAACCTTCGCCGGGATTTCGGGTATCGTTCTGCGATAAGGAGAGCGTATGCAGTTTCTGTTCGATACGATCCGCTTCGTCCTGGGTGATGCGCTGTTCGTAGAGCTTCTTGTGTATTTCGAAGGTCGCGACCAGGGTAATGTGGTCGCTTCCCGATTCGTGTCTGTCGATGGCATAAAGCCGGTTTTTGAGCTGCTGAATCTGAATAGATACGATCAGGCTGTTAAGGTGCAGAAAAAAAAGCAGGGTCAGGCCGCTTATCAGCAGGGCACTGCCTGTTCCGATCGCTTTTTTCGCGAAGTTCAAGCGTGCCAGCCTGTCAGGAGACGATTTCAATTCGGTTTTTCCCATTATCTTTCGCCTTTGCAAGCGCGGCTTTCGCCTGTTTGCTAAGATCGATATAGTTGAGTAAAGCGTATAGTCGATCAGGGGGGATAAACACCGCACCGACACTCACCGTTACAAAAATGGTGCCGTCTGGAGTGATGATGCCGTTGGTCTCGACGCCGCTATGTATCTTTTCGGCCAGTTTGCTGACACGTTCATAATCGGGAGCGGGGCAGAGTACGGCGAACTCGTCGCCACCCGAGCGTGCTATTATTTCGGCGTCGCTGCAGCATTCTCGAATCTTCCGTACCGTTTCGAGGATCAGAATGTCAGCGGTCTGGTTGCCGTAAATCTGATTCTTGCTGTCGAAGTTGTCGATGTCGATCAGCAGCAGAGCAATGGCCGAGCCCCGCACCTTCGACTGAATAATCTCGTCGTCGATGCGCTCGGTAAGATAGTTGATGTTGACCAGCCCCGTCATTACATCTCGTGTTGAAATGGTCTCGGCTACATTAGAGATGGTTCTTGCCGTTTTTACCTCGCGTGATAGCGAGTCAAAATTGTTGTGTATCGCCTCAGCCATGGTGTTAAATGAGCGGGCCAGAGAACCGATCTCGTCTGTTCGGCTGTCGAAGTTGACTCGCGCAGTAAAATCGCCGCCGGCAAATTTCTTCGCGCTTCGAGTGAGTGTGTTAAGCGGATAGATGATGGCTCTGTAGAGCACAATCGGAAATATGATGTGAAAGACTAAAATGACGACTATGACGTAGACCGCCTGCTTGTACATGTTTTTACGAGCTTCATCGATGGCGGCGCTGCTGGCCGAAACAAAGAGCATGTTCTCTGAAGATTCGCCGAGGCTGATCTCCTTGAGCGGAATGTAGAAATAGATGCGCTTTGCCGCCTCGTTGACCCGCATGTGATATTCGCGCCCAGAAAAGGCAAGTGCTGTGTGGGCGCGTAGCGCGTCTTCTCGAAATGAGGGGGGAAGAGCGATTCCCTCAGCCGAGCTGTACAGTATTTGTTCCGATTCTGAAAAGATGATGAATTCGCCGTAGTGCGTCGCAATAGTGTCGCTGAGTACCGCCAGCAGTTCTTTATCGTCTTTTACGCTAAATAAAGAGCCCTCTTTCATCTCTATTGTGAAGCGCTTCAGCGAAGAGACAAGCTGTGAAAGCTTTTTCTCTGATTCGAGTACCGTATTTTTGCCGATGAGTTCAGCCTGGTTTTCGAATATGATCGATACCACAAACGAAAGGGTAATCATCGAGATAGCCAGATAAAAGCCCATAATCTTAATGCCGAGAGAATTGAAACCGAAGCGTCTCATACTTATCGTTTACCCTGTTG